>CAZZBG010000039.1:3966-6466 GCA_964652865.1 uncultured Candidatus Saccharibacteria bacterium | reverse complement strand
AATGCTACAAACCCAACACAGCAAGCAACAAAGAGGAGCAGCGCCGGCTCAAATAATGCAGAGAGTTGCACCAATCGGTACTGAATAGTTTCAAACAAATACGCAGCACTTTGCATGCATGACGCAGCCAACTGCCCACTATGCTCCCCCGCGGCAACGAGTTCCAGAAACTCAAGTGGGGCGTACTGCAGCTGTTGCTTAAAACTTTTGCTCACACTCACCCCAGCAGAAACTTCTGCTGTAACTCGTTCTAACTGCAACCGAAAAGTATTGGATTGCACTACACGCTGCGTCAGTTGTAGAGCCTTCATAAGTGGCATACCAGTTTGCAACAACACGCCCATGCTTTGACTGAGCGCCCATGTCTGGTAACTGCAATATATCCCTCGCACAATAGGCATACGTAACGCGCAAAAATCGAACAGCCGCGCAGTCACACCCCGAACCTGCAAGTAGCGCACGAGGAGCACAAGCGGCGCACATAACACTAATCCCCACAGCCAGTACTGAGCAATCCCAGAGTAACCGACAAGCAACAACCGCGTTGCCAGCGGTAGCTCATAGTGCAAACTAGAGAACAATGGCAGTAATCGAGGTAAGATAAACCAATACAACACACCGACCTGCACTACCAGCAAGCACAAAACCACTAACGGGTACACCAACGCAGTACGCAATTGCCGGACCAGAGCAACCCGCGCCTGCAATTGTTGTTGCCAGTATCCCACATGCTCTGCAAGCGACCCACTCGATTCCCCTGCTTCAATGATTGCCAAACCCCACCCATCAATTGCACTGCCCGCACCTTTCAGTGCAGCAGCTAAACTATGTCCGGCAAACACCGAAGACTCGACCTGCGCCAACACCTTTCGGAAACCTGCGCTAGCGTGAGTGTGCACCTGAAGCAGCCGCACAATAGAAATCAGCGGAACACCAGCCACAAGCAACATGCGTAATCGCTGGGCGAACAACAACTGTTCAGTATTCGAAAATGAATAACCTTTCTGCATATATTACTCTGGATCCCCACTAATTCGTAAAAACTCGGACAAAGTCGTTTTGCACTCGAGCACTTTTTGGAAAGCAGTATCCCGCAGCCCGACCATACCCGCTGCACGCGCCACTTGCTCTATAGTTCTTCTTGAAGAATTGCGTAGTACCAATTCTCGTACTTGGCTGGTTACCGAAAGTAATTCATACACACCGACCCTGCCCAAAAACCCAGTACCCCGACACACCCCACACCCATGTGATACAACATGACTTATTTGCTGCGCACTGGACACCAAAGTACGCGGACATTCTGGAGGCAAATCATCGACAGAGATCTGCTCTTTGCTAGCACAGTGAACACACGCAATGCGAACCAAACGTTGCGCCATAACCAACCGAACCGTAGTAGCAAGCAAGTACTGCTCAACCCCCAAATCTGCCAATCGATCAAACACCCCCACCGCCTCTGTCGTATGTATACTCGAAAGCACCACATGCCCTGTGAGCGCTGCATTCACTGCCAGCTTCGCAGTTTCTGCGTCACGAATCTCCCCAACCAAAATCACATCCGGATCTTGCCTCAATACTGCGCGGAGACCCGCAGCAAAGGTAAACCCAACATGTGGATGAATGGGAATTTGCACCACACCTTCTATGGCATACTCGATAGGGTCTTCCAGTGTCACGATAGATACATTCGGTCGTCGCAGTAAATGCAAGAGAGCATAGAGCGTTGTCGTTTTCCCACTCCCCGTTGGACCACTCGTTAAAATCATGCCACCAGTGGTACGCATCGCGCTTTGCACCACTGCAAATTGTTGCTCATTCATACCAAGTTCCTGCAAGGACTGAAATTGTTTTGTTGGCACCAACAACCGGAGCACCACGCGCTCACCATAATACGAAGGACTCGTTCCCACACGGATACTCACTTCTGCACCAGTAGTAAAAAAATCAAACCGCCCATCTTGAGCGGTTTGGTGTTCGTCTGTGCGAAGACTGGCAAGGATTTTTATGCGCGCTATAAGGACTGCCAAAGCGCCTTGTGGTAGTTCGCCCACTGTCTCTAAATCACCATCAACCCGAAAGCGTAGTCTGACTCCCTCACGCGTGGGATCGATGTGCACATCGGACACCCGCAACAGCAGCGCGCACTGTAACAACTCCTGCAAAAATTGTGGTGCAGAAAATTGCTCAAGCCCTTGGCTGCAAAGTTGTTGAATTTTCTCTAAACTACTCATGTGCATTTACTCTCTCTGCCACAAACCTACCACACTTAAAATGTGAAAATCAAAAACTTATCCACACCAACAAATCTATTGGCTCAATAACGTGCTCCGCAAAAGCCAACACTTTTCACGGCCGTGAAAAGTGTTGGCTTTTAAAGTTTGAAGATTTTGCGCAAGTCAGCATCGGAATCCAACCGCTCCACAGTCATAATTCGGATGTAATCCATGAGCCCACTGTACCGAAGATATTCCATCGCTGCTTCATTAAACGCGTTGGG
>CAZZBG010000039.1:0-3866 GCA_964652865.1 uncultured Candidatus Saccharibacteria bacterium | reverse complement strand
AATACTACTACTTACCGTCAAAGTTTTTTTGCCCATTTTTGTATCTTATTTGCTATTTTAAAAAGCCAACACTTTTCACGGCCGTGAAAAGTGTTGGCTTTTGGCTAAGGCGAAAGTAATTGTGTTTTGAGTGCGGAAAGTTTTGCTGGGTCACTCTTTGCTTCGAGCACCGCAAGCTTGAGTTCTGTTTCTACAAAATCGGGGCGAGAGCAGAAATCTACGAACTGTTCAAAGTCGAGTTGCTGGACAGAAATCTTTTCTCCACCATCCAAGGCAACGTCGGTGACCGGTCTACACCCTTTAGCAATAAAGTAGTAGAGCGCCCAGTCAACTTTACTCGTGGGCTGGAGCGCCGAGTACAGTTCCCACCGGTCTGCTTCGTACCCTGTTTCTTCCCGAAGCTCACGGATTGCCGCATCGTGAGGTGGTTCATTTGAGTCAATGTGCCCACCTGGTAGTCCTGCATAGGGACCCTTCCCTGGTTGCTCTTGCATGGTGACAAGAATTTTCTGTTCGGTGGTTACCCCCAGTACTACTACTGCATCTTGTCGTTTAAGTTTTTCAAATGTTTTTGTACTACCATCGTACATTTGCTGCTGCCATTGGTAGACATCGAACAGTACGCCACTAAACACTTTTGTGGCATGTTCGGGCATTGGTTGTCGTGACCGTGGTCGTTCTATGTGCATCTGTGTATTCTTACTTCTAGTATCCCCCTGGTTGGATTCCAATTTCTGGATAGGTTATGTGGCTTCCCGCGCGAATTGCTTTGCCTACAATGTCTGCCACATCGCTTGGTAAAATCCCTTGGGTTACATCACGCTCGACTCCTGCATTGGCGAATATGTTGGTTTGCACCATTGCGGGATACACTCCCATGACGCGCACTCCTTGGTGATGCAACTCTTCTTGCAAACATTTGGTAAAGCCGGTTACAGCCCACTTGGTAGCATTATAGACCGAGCGGTCAGCCGCTGCGTGCAGTCCATTTTGGGAAGACATGTTCACAATAGTACCAACTCCGCGCTGTTTTAGATAGGGCAACACTTCGTGCGTCACCAACATGGTCCCCAGCACATTGACCTGCACTGTCCGCGCAATTTGTTCTGCAGTATTTTGCTCCAGTGGGCCTTGGAGCCACACGCCCGCGTTGTTCACGAGCACATCTACCCCACCTGCTTCGGTGACAACGCTATCTACTGCGCGCTTCACCGACTCGGCATTTGCAATATCGCACACTACTCCGTGGCACCCCAACTCTTTTGCCGTAGCTGCAACTCGTTCTTGTTGCACATCGAAAATATATACAGTATGGTCTTGCATAAGATCTTGGGCGATAGCGCGACCAATACCTTCTGCCCCGCCCGTTACAATTGCAATTGGTGTGTTCATATATGTAGTGTTGTGTTAATTTTTTCTAGCAACTCTTCGTGTGTTTGGAACGTAGTGTCCGTATTTGCCACTGCAGCAATGTACGTTTCTACACCAGCAGCGCGAAATAGGTGTATGGGCATGGCCTTACCAAGTGCATACCCCACCTCCATGAGCATGCCTTCACTCCGGTCGTTCGAGCGAACTACTACTACCACTGCATCAGACGCACCAAGCTTTGCAAATGTAGCCATGAACTTTTCCTGCAACGTCATGGCAGTGTCTTCCCAAACTTGCAAGTCTTCTAGTGGTAAATACACCTCGTACCCCGCACGCTGTAAGACTTCTTTAACCGGCAAGAAAAACTCTCGCAACGCCTCTGTGCTTTCTCCGGTGTACCTGAATGAAAGGAATAGTTTCATATGCCTTACCAAATTCTTACTCGCTCTTCCGGTGGTAAGTACAGCGCGTCTTTTTCTGTGACCCCAAATGCATCGTAGAATCTATCCACATTGCGCAAAATACCATTTACTCGAAATATTGACGGAGCATGTGGATCGGTCAGTACTTGATTGCGCAACATATCCTCACGAGTAGCAGTACAAAAAGACCGTGCATAGCTCAAGAAGAAACGTTGTCGTGGAGTATAACCACCCACCTCTACCAACGGCTCACGTGCTAGACTGAGTTCAAAAGCGTCCAACGCTATTTCCAGCCCTCCCAAGTCTCCTATGTTCTCTCCTTGCGTTAGTTGCCCATTGAGCTGTAAATCCGGAAATATGTGGAACGCACTTGCCTGCTCTTTGAGAGCCTTACCACAATTTGTAAATCGTTCTAAATCTTCATCGCTCCACCACTTGCTCATATTACCTTGCGCGTTAAACTGCGACCCTTTGTCGTCAAAGTGATGCGATATTTCATGCCCAATTACCACACCAATACTGCCGTAGTTCTCAGCGTTGTCTGCAGTTAAGTCAAAAAATGGTGGTTGCAAAATCCCCGCAGGAAAAGTGACATCTAGTAAATTAAAGTACGCATACGCATTTACGGTTTGTGGATTCATAAACCACTCCCCTGTGTCTACAGGCGCGGACAACTTTGCTAACTCACGCGCTACTTCAAATTTGCTGGCAATGAATACATTTTCCAGATAGCTCGTCTGCTCTGATATTTCTAAATTTGTGTAATCAACCCACTTATCCGGATAGCCAACTTTGACATTGAGTTTCTGTAATTTTTCCAGCGCAGCGGTTTTTGTTGCGTCGGTCATCCAAGTTAGTTTTTGGATGCGAAGCGCAAACGCATCTTTCAGGTCCTGAACCATTGTCTGCATCCGTTCCTTTGCTTCCTTGGGAAAATACCGCGCCACAAACTTCTGACCCAAGCCATGACCGATAGCGCTATCCATTTGTATCACCACCCGTTTCCAACGTGGTTGTATTTCTGGGGCACCGGTTAAAGTCTTGCCGTAAAATGCAAAGTGCTCCTGCTCAATGCGTTCACCTAAATAGTTTGAGACCGACAGCACGATATGCCACCGTAGATAGGCCTTCCACGCATCCAAAGACTGTGCTTGGAAAGCCTTTTCGAGCGCAACAAAAAACTCTGGCTGGTCGACTATTACCTCCGCTGGCACTTGTACTGCGAATTGTTGGCACAATTCCACAAGACCGACCGTAGGATACTTTGCCACAAACTCTGCTGAAGACATTTTATTGTATTGCGCTTCAATATCTCTTAATGCGGTTTTCGTTCTTGATGCTTCCGCAAGAAGTTTTTCAATTGTATATGCCTGCTCTTGTATGGAATCTGTATTGGCATACCCAAATAACTCAAGCATTCGTCGTATGTGCGCTGGGTATAATTCTCGCGCTTTTTTCATGGTTGGATCATCGAGAAAATAATAATCTCTGTCGGGCATGCCCAATCCACCCTGTCGTAAACGCAAAACGTAGCGGCTACTATCTTTATCATCAAAATCTACATAGGTACACCAAGGTGCTGAAATGCCAAAAGCTTGTAATTCCCAGAAATATTCACGAAGCTGTGCAGTGGTTGAAATTTCGTCCACCATATCTAACCATTTCCGTGCATACGGCATCCCAGCTGTCTCTGGCAAGACCGGGTCAATCGCAGAATTGTAGAAATATCGCAGTTTCGCGTCTGTAGCAGTTTGGACACTCGCAGAATCTTGTCCCAATTCTTCTACCAATGCCTTTAATTTTTGCCACACCTCGTGACGCAATACTGCAAATACACCCCACCGATTTTCTGTCTGTGGTATAGGATTTTGTCGCAACCAACCGCCATTCGCAAAGTGGTAAAAGTCATCCTGTGGCCGTATCGCGGTATCGAAATCTTCTTGTTTAAACATATGTTCTCAAATTATTTTGCTGCAACCCAACACTTGCGTGTATCTGTGAATTTATCTAGCACTACAACACCTTGCAAGTGGTCGTACTCGTGCTGAATGCATTTTGCAAGGAGTCCGGTTG
>CAZZBG010000038.1:0-6817 GCA_964652865.1 uncultured Candidatus Saccharibacteria bacterium | reverse complement strand
TTAATAGAGCACCAATCTGCCCAGATGCCCACATACTGAGATAACTATTGCAACAATCTCTTATCAAACTTTTTCACAATTGTGAAAAAAGTATAAATGGAAGGCTTAAGGAAGAAGAGTAAAGCGTGGGCCGGTGTATTCGGGGGTAGTAACCATTTCTGTAAATGACGCCACAGGTCTAACCCATGTGCATTGTTTATCTATAGACTGATACACCACTACTTCCTCAGTATGGCTTGCCTCCATTCGTCCCACCGCCAGCACCACATACTCCTCACCTTTGTAGTGTTTATATATTTTTCCAACTTGCACTTGCTGTGCTAATTCCGAATACTCCATATTGTATGTTTATTTTAAAAAGAAATAAATATAAAATGCACAAAATATTTACTTTTGTGCATTTCCAATGGAATAAATATCTACAGAAGGTCGTACTTCTAAAGACTTCAAAATTGCAGCTACCCACAACTCTCCGTTCCGTGACATAGAGCCATCTGTCGCCCATGCTATTTCTGGCGACGCAAAAATATTCCCTTTATATTTATTGAAAGCTGCATTTTCTTCAAACGCATAGCCATATAAATTTCCTGACGCTACTTTTTCAAGCAAAAGTTCATGCACAGGTAGGTTATGCATAACACTCACAACCAAGCTGCTGCATTTCAACATATTAAATACCTCGGCATTTAACAGTTGCTCGCTCTCTGCGTTATTCGCCATTGTAGGAAAGACGACATCGGCTTCTCGAAATAAATCACTGAGCTCAGAATAAGTAAATCTTGTATCTTTACTCGCCCGCGACCAGTACAAGACATTCATACCAGCACCATGAGCCAGCTCTGCAATTCTCGTGCCAATGTTTCCTAATCCTACTATTCCAGCAGTTTTCCCTTTGAGCTCAACACCTTGATGCTTTACAAAATCCTGTTGCCAATTATCTTGCGCTAGCACAGGAAGCTTACGAGCCAAAGCAAGTGCCATGAACAAAGCCCATTCAGCAACAGCTTCCGTTGAAAAACCTTTTAAGTTAAAAATATTAATACCTTTGTCTTTTGCGTATGTAGTGTCCACCCAATCAAAACCAGTAGTTTGCAACACAAGCGCTTTTAACGCAGGAATGCTCTCTATATCTGCTTTAGTGAGCGACCAATTACAAAAATCTGGGTCAATAGCAAGAATCCGCTCCTCTGTACCAGTAGTCAGTCCCTCTACTTCTGAAAAAGGCTTTGGTACAACATCAAAAACAACATCACCAGCCTGCTCTAATTTAGCAATCAATTCTTTGCTAAAAACTGCATCTTTATTCGGACTTAAAACAAATATTTTCATACGTAGTAGTCTTACTCAATTTGGCGCAATGCAGCAATTGCTTGGACCGCACCAATAACCACAAGTGCTATCGTAAGAGCAATCATTGCCCAACCATGAAAGTAGTTACTCTTCGCTAATCTTGCGTTAGTTTTTATCTCTATATGCCTCACCCTCATCTCTAGTGGGTATAACAGAATACGGTAATCTTCCACAATCCGCTGTGATTCTAGCTCAAAAAACTCACGTGTAGTCTGGCGCCTACCCGCATCAAGCAGTTTTCTGTCCCTCTCAGCATATAGACGCTCAATGTCGTTAATTAGCCCATCCAGCTCTTCATTGCTAAACATTTTTAATCATTAACTTCTTATGCTCTTGAGTATTCAAGAAAACGCACTTTATGCGCTGCTTGCGCACTCTACAAGCACATAGATTAATTTCACCTTGTAATTACTTTTCACCCCTCTCTAAATCTTGCCTTCGCCAATCAACATCTCTAGCCTCTAATCTATCATTCCGCATCATTTCATAATCCCACTTAGATCTCTCAATAGAGTTAGCTTCAGCCTGCTCAGAAATAGCATTGCCCGCCACCTTATACTGTGCGTAAGTAAAAAATGCTTGGGCGACCGCAACCCCAACTAACGCAGCAGTCAACCATTTCATGGCATGAGAATGCTTTTCATTACTTACAGCAAGTCGTTCATTGGAATCAATTATCTTATCAGTAGATTTACGAAGAGAGAGCTCAAGACTCTTCAAAAGCGGCGCAAAAGAACCGATAGCAAGACGTGTATCAGTATCCCAATTTATACTTTCAATGCTAATTTTTTTTACCTCTTCCGGCATGGTTTATATAGTTTTAACCATTTTTTTCTGGTGCTCTTGAGTGTTCAAGAGGCCGCATTTTTTGTACTTTTTGCCGGAGCCGCAGGGGCAGGGGTCGTTGCGACCAATGCTGGCGTCAGGGCTCTGCGCGCCACCGCTGCTAGTGCCGTCGGTGCGGTTGGTTACAAAAGTCTGCTGTGGTGCTTGCTGTACTGGTTGCGCTTGCATGCTCACCCGCAACACCGAGTAGGTAATCTGCTTGTCTATTTCGGCGATTAGTTTCTGGAACAGTTGGTACCCTTCGCGCTTGTACTCCAAGAGTGGGTCGCGTTGGCCGTAGCCACGGAGTCGCACAGAGTCACGCAAGTGGTCCATGGTGTCCAAGTGTTCCATCCACAACTGGTCCAGCGACTGCAACGCAATGTAGCGTTGTACTTGGTCGTAGGTTTCTACACCCATTTCTTGCTGCTTTGCTGCGTGTGCTTTTTCTACTTCGCGGGTTAAAGTGTCTACCACGGCGAACTCACGGTTTGCGGCATTCTGTGTTTCTGCTTCTACTCGTGCTTGTAGGTCTTGCGAGAACAGCATCATGCCGGACAATCGTTCAAAAATTTGTTTGAATGCTTCTTCGTGAGTTTCGGTGCTGGAAAAAGCGAACACAACAATCTCACCAATTTCTTTCCGCAAGAGATCGAGGATCTCAGTAGAAATAGAAGAGTTGGAAGAAACAGAAGAATTAGACAGTTCAGAGGTTTCAGAAATTTCATTTCCTTCTTCGCCCTTAGCCCTTAGTCCTTCTGAACCTCCTAGATACTTCCGGCGGCGTTTGTAGGTAATAATGCGCTGGTGGTTCAGCACGTCGTCAAACTCCAACACACTTTTTCGGGTGTCAAAGTTCAGTCCTTCAATCTTCTTTTGGGCAGACTCAATAGAGCGCGACACAAGCCGTGCTTCCATTGGCTGGTCGTCTGGTAAACCAAGACGTTCCATCATACTCTTCAGTTTTTCCCCACCAAACAAACGCATAAGGTCGTCGTCCATAGACACATAGAACTGGGACAACCCGGGGTCACCTTGGCGCCCCGCACGTCCACGCAACTGGTTGTCTATACGTCTGGATTCATGTCGTTCTGTACCGATTACAGCCAAACCACCTGCTTCACGCACTGCCTTTGCTTCTTCTGGGTCTACAGGGTTACCTCCAAGCAAAATGTCTACCCCACGTCCGGCAATGTTGGTAGCCAAAGTCACTGCACCAAACCGTCCTGCTTGGGCAATAATGTGCGCTTCACGTTCGTGGTTTTTAGCATTGAGAATTTCAAATGGTACTCCTTCGCGCTTGAGGTATTCGGCCAACTCTTCGTTTTTAGCAATGCTCACTGTACCAATAAGGACAGGTTGTCCTTTTTTGTGACGCTCTTTCACGTCTTTGGCAATTGCTTCGAACTTTGCTTTTTCAGATTTGTAAATAATGTCTGCATTGTCCACACGCACCATTGGTTGGTTCGTTGGAATTTGCGCAATTTGCAGTTTGTATATTTTGAAGAATTCTTCCTCTTCAGTCTTCGCCGTACCCGTCATACCAGACAACCGACTGTACAACCGAAACAAGTTCTGGAACGTAATAGTCGCCAAGGTCTTGCTTTCTTGCTGAATCTTTACTCCTTCTTTTGCTTCTATTGCTTGGTGCAACCCTTCGGAGTAGCGACGACCAAACATGAGGCGTCCGGTAAACTCGTCTACAATCACCACTTCGTCGTTGCGTACCACATAGTCACGGTCTTTTAAGTAGTTCGCCCGTGCACGAAGCGCCTGCTCAATATGATGCAGGGTCGTTACCCCCGTGGAGGTGTCGTAAATATTTTGAATATTTAAAATCTTTTCGATTTTGGAAATACCTTCGTCGGTCAAAGTAGACACTTTCCGCTTTTCGTCTATGGCGTAGTCAACATCTACTTCCAGTCGTTGTACCAACTTTGCAAACTGGTTGTACTTTTCTGTTGGGTCTGTGTCCGGTGCAGAAATAATCAACGGGGTACGTGCTTCGTCAATCAAAATAGAGTCGACTTCGTCCACTACCACAAAGAACAAATCACGCTGCACCATGTGTGATGCATCTGGCACCATGTTGTCACGCAAGTAGTCGAACCCGTACTCATTGTTTGTACCATAGGTAATGTCCGCAGCATACGCCTGCCTGCGCGGCACGGAACGCATGTGTTTGACGTCCAGCACCAAACCTTCTACCGAACCTTCGAGTGCCGCGACTTCTTCTGCTTCTGGTTGGTAGCTTGGGTCATACAAAAAAGATGCTTCGTGTTGGATAGCTGCAACCGAGAGGCCAAGGAAATGGTAAATCGGACCCATTTGGCTTGCTTGCCAACGCGACAAGTAGTCGTTTACGGTTACAATGTGTGCACCCTTACCAGCCAATGCGAACAACACCAATGGCAACACAGCGGTCAAGGTTTTACCTTCACCGGTTTTCATTTCTGCAATCTTACCTTCGGACAAGGCAATACCACCCATGACCTGCACGTCGTAGTGGAACTGTCCCATGCTGCGTTTTGCTGCTTCACGAGTCAGTGCAAACACTCGCGGTCTAAGTGCTTCGAGTTTTTTGAATACTTCTGCTTCTTCTACTCCAGCAAGATCGGTTTTGTACTGAGCAATTTCTGCACGAATCGCTTCGTCAGAAAGTTGAGCCACTTCTTCCTTAAAACCGTTAATGACGTCGAGCTCTTTTTTGTACGCCTTCTCTGGCTTAAATTCAAACGAAAACAAATTTCCTAAAAGTCCCATACTTTTTAAAGTCTAATTGCTAAATCCATCCACAAACACAAACAGTTCCGAAAACCCACTATGAAAATCTGTGTTATCTGCGATATCTGTGGCCCATTCAGTATACCAGCCATCTCCTCCCCTGCCTATTGACAAAACAGCATATTTTCCGTATTATGCAGTTACTTTTTGCCGCACGTCGCTGCAAAAAAAACAGACGGGAGGAAATAGATGAGCATTTTGAAAAAGATTAGCAACTTTGTCATAAAGAATTTCTTGGCAGTGTTGCTTCTGGTCCTTGTATGCATTGGGGCATACGTTGAGTATGAGTCCAATAAAATCTTGGTCGGCAAATTCAACGCCGCCGCAGCCATTCGTGCTGCGGGTTATACGACAGAGGGTGGTATCGCAATCGCCCCTTGCCATGGCAAACAGCCATTCACCGAGTGCGGGCCAAACGATGAATACATCGTCGGCTTTGTCACTACCGTCAATGGCGTACGCCGCGAAGGCTACGTCACAATTCAAGAAAGAACTTCAAACACCTCCATGGTCATCCTAAGACCACTAAAAAAAGAGGGTAAATAAAAAAGTTTTTTCTCAATTTCCACGCCGCTGCATTCTGCGGCAATAAACCACAATTCAGGAGGAGCAAGCAAATGACTACTGCAGATGGATTTGCGTTAACGATAATTGTGCTCGAAGCGGGCATAATTGCTGGTGCTGGAGCTTGTGTTGGAGAAGATTTGGCTTTTCGAATTTTTGTCGGAGCATTCGTCGTCGACCTATTCATCATAGGTCTTGGCTACAAATACTTCGGAGAACAGAGAGACATCCGTTAAAAGGCGCCATTATGGTAGAATTCTTCATAGGCGTAATAATTGGATTTATCGCTCTAATGCTCTCGGTCTGGCTATTCACCCAACTTAAACATGAGTGGATTGGCTGGACGATTGGCTGGACGATTATAGTTATTATGTCCATATCTATGGGGCAACATATAATTGGCAGCGGAATTTTCTTTGGCGGCCTTTTCGCCGCCGTAACCTTACTGGCAGTCATTCCAGTAAAAAACACAGGAGCGAAGCAATAACCGATAACCATTTGTGGCCCCACGCCAACAAACTAAGTGCCTAACAAAACAACGATGGCGCGAATAGCAATATTCGCGCCACTTTCCTTTTTTATCCTTGATTTGACCTGCTACTCCCTACAACCTAATTCCTAACAGCTAGCTCCTAGCAGCTACTTACCTATTTCCAAAATCTCTCTCTGAGCGCGCCTAACCGGCGGCGGAGGGATATTTTTTTATCTTTTCCCCGTGTTAGCTGCTGGCGGATTTTTGGCACAAGCAAATCGAGCGCTTCGTAGATATCGCTCCCCGCGCTGTCTGCATGGTGACCAGCAGGGCGAATAGTTATTTCTGCACGAAACTCTTGCGAGTTGTCTTTGCTCGCTCTGGCTTCTACTTCGACGTATATCTTATCTTCTGGTTTCAAAAAATCTTCCAACACAGAAAGCTTTCGTTCGATATCTGCTTGCAAGCTTTCTGTTAGAGTAGTCTTCGTTGCTTTGATGTTTAGATTCATAACGGTAGAGAACAATTAAGTACTACAACCCCCCTACCTTTAGTATAAGGCATGGCAGGAGTTAACTCAAAAGTTAGAACTCAAAACTCAAAACTGCAAGTAAAACTAGTTAAATCAAAAGGGTAACCTTTGCGCCGCGCAAGGGTTACCCTTTTATCTGGTACTTCTATTTTAGATTTGGAAAACTCAATCTGTCAGCCGGCGGACAAACTGCAAGTAAAAACTTGCAAATCAAAGTCATCACGTCGTAAGGTCTTAACGTCGAACGAAAAGATAAAGAGTCTTCAGGTCGTAAAGTCTTAACGTCTTCA
>CAZZBG010000037.1:2916-7083 GCA_964652865.1 uncultured Candidatus Saccharibacteria bacterium | reverse complement strand
TTCGTATTTTTTTGGCTGGGGTTCCAGCACATGTTTTTGTGCAGCAGGGTATAGTCCCGACTCGGAGTCGGGATAAGGCATGTAAGTGCCATACCTGTGGTAACAATGGGGTATAGCCAAGCGGTAAGGCAACGGGTTCTGGTCCCGTCATCCTAGGTTCGAATCCTAGTACCCCAGCCAAAAAAATATGAGGATGAACAGCGTATGTATTTTGTTTACATCTTAGAGAGGAAGGATGGTAAGCTATATATAGGTCAAACAGAGAATTTAGATAAAAGACTACTGGACCATAGAGAGGGGCTAGGCGCCCGTTTTGTTAAGTCGCAGTCGTTTGTATTGCTTGGTAGTATTCCAGTGGAAAGTCGGTCAGCAGCTCTTTCGCTCGAAAAGAAGCTTAAGAGATTTAAAAATCCGCACCGCGTGCGTGAGTATTTGGGGTATAGTCCCGACTCCGAGTCGGGATAAGCTAACGGGTTCTGGTCCCGTCATCCTAGGTTCGAATCCTAGTACCCCAGCCACTTTGAGATAGGTTCGGACTCCGAAGAGCGTCGAAATCATCTCAGGCATCTATTCTGTCATTGCATACCTGCTGAGAGCAGTATTCAAGACAAAAAATCATCGATACAAGTCGGTGATTTTTTGTTAGAATATAAAATATGAAAATTACTAAACTAGGACATTGTTGCTTACTCATCGAAACCAAAGGAAAAAGAATTCTTACTGATCCAGGTAGCTACACAGTAGAAGCTCATTCTAAATTAGAGAACATTGACTTTGTTCTTTTTACTCATGAACATCAGGATCATTATCATATAGACTCATTAAAAGTAATACTAAAGAATAATTCTCAAGCAGTTGTGTTTTCAAATATCTCAGTTAGTGAGCTACTAACTCAAGAAGGAATTCCGCATACAAAAATTAGTCATAATGAAAATTTTAATCTAGACGATGTTCCAGTTCTTGGTTTTGGAGAGAAACATGCACAAATGCATAGTTCCATTCCACTCTCAACAAATCTCGGATTCTTTATTGATAACAAACTTTGGTATCCAGGTGATGCATTTACAGATCCAGAAAGACAAGTAGAAGTACTGGCTCTTCCTGTATCAGGACCTTGGATGAAAATAGGAGAAGCGCTAGATTATGCAATTAAATTGAAACCTAAAAAGGCATTTCCAGTTCATGATGGCACACGTTTTGGTTCAGCGCATGTTCTACCCAGCAAAGTTCTTCCAGAAAATGGAATTGAATTTGTTGTTATGGTTGAAGGCGATACAAAAGAATTTTAAACACTATGAAATTCATGTCGCCATGGTCACCTTCGTAACCAAATAGGATATGCAACAAACAAATGAAGTAGCGCAGGTGTCTCAGGTTTTACCATCTTTAATAGATGGTGGTTTACGTGACGGGTATAGAATAGTGTGGGGGATTGTTGTGCAGTTCGTCAGTCAGTATTGGGTGTATATTTTGGTCTTCACACTGCTGCTGTACGTCATGGTACTGCTTGAAGCGCGGGCGGGGCGTTGGGGCATGCTTGGTAGTTTGCTGTACCATACTTTGTACTTCGGATGCTTAGTGTTACTTGCTCTTTTTGCAGGACCAGAACTTTTTGCGAATGAATATGTGAACATCGCAATTGTCATGTTACTCTATCCACTCTGCTATAAGGTAGTGGGACTAATTTTGAAAAAACTAGGCGTATCAACTAAGCGCTTTCCACAGCAGATAAACCATCATTAGATATTTACCTTCGTAACCAAAAATAAGTTAATTTTATGGTATGATACCGGCATGAAAATAGGCGTATTTGATAGCGGTGTTGGCGGTTTGCTTTTACTAAAAATCTCACGCCGTTACCATGGTCACCTTCGTAACCAAAAGCCACTACTTTTCTTGTTACCATGGTCACCTTCGTGACGGCACCTAGGTACATACTCTTACCTATAGGATCGTTTTGTAGCGTACTTAGTGATTCGTAACTGAACAGCTTGGATTATTTTAAATAGCAATTATTCAATAACATTATGGAACAGCAAGCTCCCAGCTCTGACTTAGAAAGTAGTACAGCCATAGCCATTTTGAGCTCTTATTTAGTTATTTCTGTTAGGGTGTTAGCCTACTGTACCGGAGTATTTTTTCTAGCAGTGGTTACCCCGTTTCTGTACAAGATAGTGCCACACCCTTTTCTGGGTACAATTTTACTTTTTCTATTTAATGTGGCTGAATACGAGGTAATTAGCCGAATAGTTGAAAAACGGTATAAAGTCACATTTAATACGGCAAACATGAACAGCAGGGATGTGTCATATAGAGTGATGTTAGAAAAATTAATTCACCAATTAGGCTACTTTTTTGTCTTGGACTTCTTGCTGGCAATAATAGTGCATGGTGTGAGTGGTGCCCTTACGCAGAATGAGCTATTACTTTTAATCGGCTTCTTTGGTTCAGTAGTTACCCTTCTCCATTACACTGGGGTTGCGCTTTTGATTGCTGCTTTTCATCCGAAAAATAAAACAAGCAGTGGTAGGCCAAATGGCCTCGTGTGGGTTTCTACGGTGTTGCTTATGCCGGGTTTTCTGTATGGGTGTTTTGCGATATATTCGTCTTTCCACCACTTTGAAAATATACAAAGGTTCGTTACTTTAAACTAAGCTGTCACACTCTCTGGCGCATGGTTGGTAGTTCCTTAAGGGTGGGTTAAGGGTTTCCAGCCCCCGTTACGATGGCCATCTTCGCAACCAATAAAAACAAGGCAAGAGATGAGAAAATACTTTTACTTTATTCGGCATGGTGAATGCATGTCGAATGTAGATACTAATTTTATAGGAGCGGAAGATGTGCTGACTGAAAAAGGTGTTTCAGAAGCAGTCTTAGTAGCGAAGCGTTTTGAGCATGTTACTATCGATTCCATCCACCATTCAGGAATTACAAGAGCGGCTCAGACCGCGGCGGAGATAGAAAAAGTAACTGGTGTGCAGTCCCGAGTGAAAGTATTTCTAAAAGAGCGTCGTGGTAAGTTTGCCGATGGTACCAATGGTTACGTAGAAAGTTACTCGGAGTTGCAAATGCGTTTGGTAGAGGCAAAAGCCTTTCTGGAAAGTCTCCTGACTAAGCACAATGTGCTTGTAGGGCATGCTGCATTTTTTAAAGGTTTGGTTGCGTACTGTATGTTGGGCGATGTGCTGAATGAACGCCTACTCCAAAGTTTTGATGAGTCTCTCGTCATGGATAATTGCGGCGTTTCAAAATGTATGTTTAACGAAGAAAAAGGGAAGTGGCGAGTTATGTCTTGGAACGACGTATCCCACCTGCAAATTTAATGCCTGTTCCCACGTCGTTACCATGGTCACCTTCGTAACCAAAAGCCACTACTTTTCACGGCCGTGAATTCTAGTGGCTTTTTAAATTTGCTCAATTTATGGGAGTAGAGGAGTATTTGCCCACAACTAACCCCACTTTCGAGCCAACACTTTTCACGGCCGTGAAAAGTGTTGGCTTTTGAAGGAGAGTATTTTTTGTTTATCCTGTGTCTGGACTGAGGAGTTGGTAGAGGAATATACTATATATATAATCTTGCCAACACACTTGGCAGCAAAACATATGAAACTATTTAGACAGTACATGGACTATGTCCGAAACAATCCAAACCATTTGTGGTTCAAACGCAAAGGGTTTGGGTGGGGGTGGACCCCTGTGACGTGGGAGGGTTGGCTTACGGTGGGGGTATATGTTGCAGCGTTGGTGCTGTGTGCGCTTACCATTGATGAACGCTCTTCGGCACGCGAAGTCATGTTTTTGTTCGTGCTTCCGGCGGTGTTGCTTACGGTGACTCTGCTTCGCATTTGTTACAAAAAAGGGGAAAAGCCAAAGTGGCAGTGGGGCTTTCCGTGGAATAACAAAGAGTAGCTTTGGTTTGCTATAGTATAAGTAGGAATTAAAAAAGGTATTGTATGGAAATAAATGCAATGTGGTTTGTAGTAGCCGTGCTCGTGCAATTTGTGCTTGGTGCACTGTGGTATTCACCGCTCATGTTTGGGAAGTGGTGGATGCAAATAATGGAAAAGACAAACGCCACCAAAGCAGAGCTCACACAGATGCAAAAAGAAATGGCACCGTTCTACGGCTTGCAGTTAGTCTTAACCATTGTGTCTACATTTGTTTTGG
>CAZZBG010000037.1:0-2816 GCA_964652865.1 uncultured Candidatus Saccharibacteria bacterium | reverse complement strand
CACTATGCTGATTTCTCTTCTGTGGTGCAGTGGTTAGAATCTGTGGGTTTAGACACTAGTCCTTTTACAAATGTCATTTCTTGGGAAGAGGCGCAATTTTTGTGTTCGGATATGCAAGCTTTGGTGGTAGAGAAGACACTACTTGCTGTTCGGGCGAAAGACGTGCGAGTGTTAGGTGTACTTGCGGCGGTGACTGCTTACTTGGGAGAGGTAGATGAACCGCAAAAATCGGACGCTATTTTTGTGTTTGGCAGCAAGAGTATTTCTCGCATTGAAACTGCAGTGGGCTTGTATAGCCAAGGATTTTCTCCTCGGATTGTAATTAGTGGCGGCGCTCCGATATATGAAGTGCGAGAGCAGTCAGAAGCGATTATTTACGCAGATTGGGCTACTGCACATGGTGTGCCACGAGCGGCTCTTACTCTGCATGATGGCGCGGTGAGTATTGCCGATAATGTTCGTGGTGGATTAAACACAATGGATAGCGAGGGGGTTTCGCATGATTCTTTAATTTTAGTTATTGCATGGTTTGCCCTGCGTCGAGCGTGGGCGCATATGCAAAAGTACACGGAGCAGGGTACAGTACTGTATCGTGTGGCTGCTCCAGTAACGGTAGGTGGTGACTTTGATCCCCAGTGCTGGTACCTATCTGAAACAGGTATTAAAACGATATATAATGAATTTGTAAAGTTAAAAGTTTCCGAAGCGTTAAATTCTTCTTAAATAATTTTAACGTCATAATTTTATGTCAGATACAAATGAACAAGTGACGGTAGAAGTAAGTGTCGTGGCTCCACTGGAGACAGTGTGGGAAGCATGGATTACCCCAGAGCACATTGTGCAGTGGAACGCTGCATCGAGCGACTGGCACACCACCACTGCTACAAATAATTTGGAAGTGGGTGGCAAATTTACTGCTCGTATGGAAGCCAAAGATGGAAGCGTAGGCTTTGATTTCGGGGGAACATACACCCATATTGTGCCAAAAAAAGAGCTGGCTTACACCATGGGCGATGGAAGAAAAGTGAGCGTACTGTTTGCGCAAGAACCTGGTGGTGTGCGCTTAACCGAACACTTTGACCCCGAAACAGTAAATCCTGTTGCCATGCAGCAACAAGGGTGGCAAAGTATTTTGCAATCGTTTAAGTTGTACGCAGAAGGTCTTGCCGCTAGGCAAGGCAAGTAACGAGTAGCTAGTAACGAGACAGAAGAGAGTCTAACGTCTTCATGTCTTAACTTCGAACGGAAAGATAAAGAGTCGTCACGTCGTAAGGTCTTAATGTTTTCACGTCAGACAAAAATTAAAAATTACTTATTTCCCCGCATGAGGAGTTAGATGGGCACCATCTGACATGGATACCTTTTGTTCGCTTGTGCTGATACATCACCAAATCGTAACTGTAAGCATGGTGTCAGATGGTGCCCATCTAACGAAAAGTTAGCAGTTAAAATGTTCTGTCTACTCTCTGGTCTCTATTCTCTAATCTCTCTTTAAAACCATATGAACCAATATTGTGAAAGTTGTATGATGCCCTTTGCAAAAGATACGGGCAAGCGTGAATCCGACAAGTACTGCAGTTTGTGCTACAAAGACGGCAAGCTGTGCTACGAAGGTACAGACTTGAAAGAGTTTCAAAAAGTAGTGTACGACAGCATGGTCGCGCGCGGGTCAAACAAATTATTTGCTCGCTTTGCTACTTTCATGATCCGTTTTGCTCCTCGCTGGAAAAAGTAATTATGTCTTGCGACTGCTGAAATACTGAGATGGAAAATAACCACACAAACGACCCGCTACACGGAAAAACACTCCAAGCAATTTTGGAGTTTTTAGTGGCGGAGTATGGGTGGAGCAATCTCGGAGAGCGCATTAAAATAAATTGTTTTGTGGTTAATCCAAGCATTACTTCGAGTTTAAAATTTTTGCGACGGACCCCGTGGGCGCGAGAACAGGTTGAGGCTCTCTATGTCGGTACTATCCGTGGTTGGTAGCCCAGCAAATATCTTGATGGGCATTTTCTAGACATAATACAAAAGGTCACCTTTGCGTAGCGCGGGGTGACCTTTTGTATTTTGCCTAAGCAGCTTTTGTGTCGAGGGCTTGTAGTACTTGCACGTGGAGGGCTGCGACTGTTTCCGAATTGCCTACTGCTGCTTGGTAGTTAGTGCTAAACTCATCTGTTTGGTTGGAGATAGTGAGTAGTCTTCTAGTGTAGGTAGCGATTTCTTCTACTTTTGCATCTGTCAGTTCTGCTGGCTTTTCTAGTAGTTCGTCTATGCTGACTACCAGCGCAGACAAAGTGCGAAGCCATGCAAATGCTGGGTCACCCAGCACCAGTTGGTAATAGTGGTTCGGGTTTTGGATTTTGGGGTGAGTGGCTTCGTACGCAGTTTTCTGGTAGTCCAGCAGTGCTTTATGAAGGTGTAGCAAGTGGTCGCGGGTGGTGGTGAGGGACATGGGAGTAGGAGTTAGGTTTAGAAGTAACGAGTAACTAGTTGCTAGTAACGAGAAAGAGAAGAAAAGCTAAGGTCGTCAGGTCTTAAAGTCGTAATGTCAGAGTGATAGTGAGATGGGTGAGGTGAGGGTGGTAGACTTAGAACTATTTAAACATGGAAACCAGAAGCATGCAAATTCGAAAACAAGATTTAGTTACGAGTAACAAAAAAATTGAAAATTGAAAATTGAAAATTAAAAATTATATTCTTCCTAACTCCTAACGCCTATCTTCCTAGAACCTCTTCTGCTACCTATGCTATACTACCTGTGCCTTGAATGCGTGCTTGAGTCGCGTTTACGCATTAGTTACTATCGGCGCATT
>CAZZBG010000036.1:4236-7250 GCA_964652865.1 uncultured Candidatus Saccharibacteria bacterium | reverse complement strand
TCGTCCGCAAAAATAACTGCAGGGTCTGCAACCAACGCTCTGGCAATTGCCACGCGCTGTTTTTCTCCACCAGAAATTTGGTTCGTAAAGAAATCTAACCGGTGAGACAGCCCAACAGCGTCTAGCGCCTTTCGCGCCAACTCGTCTTGGTTCTTTTTCGTGCCGTAGAGTAGCGGCAACTTTACGTTATCGAGCACTGTGGTACGGGCAAGCAAGTTAAACGACTGGAACACAAACCCAACTCGTTCGTTGCGAATAGTTGCAAGTTCTTCGTCGGAAAACTTCGTGGTGTCTTTCCCTTCAAAAGTGTACGTCCCACTCGTTGGCCGATCCAAAAACCCTAAGATGTGCATTAAGGTAGATTTTCCAGAACCGGACGGACCCATAATAGACACGAACTCACCTTGGTCAATGCCAAAGGTCACGCCATGTAACACCGAAGTCACCACGTCTTCGTTTTTGTAGTCTTTCTTTAAGTTTTCAATTTCTATTAAGCTCATACAAGCAGTATAGACTACAGAAAAATATAAGTGAAATTATTGAGCATTCCACAATTTAGCTCTCACTATATATCGCTTGAGAGCCGTCCCGAGAGGGTATGAAGTCTGGAGAGTAAGTGCATATTCAGCACCTTCAACAGAGTCCAGCACCCACGTGTCTGTAGGTGAAACAACCATCTTCTGGAATACCCGATACTCATACCGTATACCTTCTGAGTCTGTGACGAATATTGGCGCTCCGATTTGTATCTGGGGCAACAACGCAAACACTGTCTTATATTTCCCGCCACTCCATATATAATCCGATGAATGACCGAAAATATAAGCATTGCCAACGGTGCCTACCTGTGCAGACTGCGGATGTCGAACAACTCCACTCTGCAGAGCTTCCTGATACGCACTTTCAGTATTTTCCAACGATTCAACAATAGGGGCTTCGATGCCAAGGGTTGGAATGTACAGCATGTTGGGAACTGCCCTGCTTCCCACAACCACAGCTTCTCCCTTTTGGGTTGCAGCTGTGTGTTCAGAAAAAAGCCAATACGAAATATACGCTCGTGTAATCGGAAAGAAAAAAGCAGCCACGACACTAAGTGTGGCGACTGCTCCAAAAAGAATGATAGCTTTTTTTGACATATACGGTAACTACTCTAACTCAGTAAATGGATCGATGTAGTGCATTGCAATACCCGCAAAAGAGTTCATACTTCCTACTGAGTTCAGGACCTTTGCAATTTCTGAAAACATGTACTGTTTGCTTGTAGCGTGATACGTAACATAAGCTGGGTCAACATCGCCAGTTTCTTGAGCGATAATAATTTTTGTTGGACGCCCGAGTGCTTGCTTTAACTCTTCCGAGACAAGCTTCGTCACTCCATTATTACCATCAGCAAAATTGCGATATGCCATTATGGAAATCGTACTATTCGGCGATTTATCCAATATAGTGAGCAAATGATTAAACGTACAATCAGACTTGCCACCGTACGTTATGTTTGGGGTCCACTTCTGCGCACAGTCATAGAAATGTGGGATAACAAATTCAAGCGTCAAGCCCAGAGCTTGGTTAGCCGCTACGATTTCGGCGACGTGGTTAACATAGTTGGCCAAAACGGTCGCTTTGTTCTTTTCGTAGGTAGAGAGTAAATACGGTTCAATATCGTATTGCACCCCAGCAAACTTGGTGTTCCGTGCTGCGTTGAAAGAAGCGACATAATTTAAAATTGAGATCGCCTTGCCTCGTTTACCGCTTTCCGCCCAATCCTTCCAACCTGCTTCTGCATACACTGCGATCCCTTTTGCGTTTGCTTTTGCAATAAACTGAGCAAGGGAGTCACCGTAGGCACCGACAAGTACAGCCCGCGTTGCGCTATTGGTAGTAGCTTGTAATTCTAAATACTTGTCGATAGTGAGGTATATAGTATCAAACTTTGCCTGACTTGCTTTTTCAACAATACTAGTCATGGCAACATCGGACATCCCTGACACATCGTCCCATACCCACACGCCATATGTTTTATTCTGACTAACTGGTCGCACTGCACTCGTTTGCACCACTGGGGTAGCACTTGGTACTGGTGTTGGTGTGGCACGAGGCGTAGGCGTTGCTGTTGGGGTAGGAGTCGGTGTCATAGTAGGGGTTGGGGTAGGTGTCGGGACTGGAGTAATAGTAGTTACCGGTGTTGGAACAGTACCCACCCGTGCAGTCATACAACTATCGCTCCCATTGTGTGCAGTTGCACACCCTTCTGTTGCACCAACAGAAGCAGTAGTATTTGTTGTGTTCAAAAGAATGACCCGCTGCTCAGCCGAGCCGAGCGCGCCCAATTTCCAATAATATCCACCGACACTAGCAGTAGGGCTTGCGGAAACATACCGCTCACCATCTCCATAATGGATGGTTAAGCTCGCTTCATCACAAACACCATTTCCTTTATTGAGCACTGAAAGTTGGTATTGGAAAGCAGTACCTTGTGCACTTTGCTGCACAAAATCAAGCACTATGTCGCATGGTGTATTGGTCACAACCAGAGCCGCTGCTGTGCTAATTGTTTTTTTCTGATTTTGTTGGCCCAAAACTGAACCAGTAGGGCGGTACTGCCCAAGAGTAGTATCCACCGCTTCAAGCGCTACCTCTGGCACTTTTTGACCAGGAGCGGTTGTGGGAGCAACTGCGGAAGTGCGAAACACGTTACGCACATCTTTGTAGACACCCAATCCAAGATTCGCAGACCCTGATTGCAACACTACAGCGAGTACTGCTGTCAGCGCAAATAAAACAAGAAAAGTTATTTTAATCGATATCGGTTGAGAAAAAGAAAATCTTTGTATTTGCATGTCATTTACTCCTTTTTAGTACTATTTTACCTGAGTGGGTAGTGTATCATATACCCCGCTCCTCTGCCACCGCTGCCATTTTATTTCTTGCCCTCGAGCAAGAGACCATACTGATTTTACTAAAGCTTGGTATTCAACCAATGTAGACACATAGAATAGCAACCAGCCAATCGGGGC
>CAZZBG010000036.1:0-4136 GCA_964652865.1 uncultured Candidatus Saccharibacteria bacterium | reverse complement strand
ACCTCACGACGAAATGCTCCAGCTGCACCACCAATAATATAGATAGTATTAAGAAGAGAGTCTGCCCGTTTAAAGTAAAATGAAAATAAAAATTCCAGGTACTGTATAGTGCCAATTAAAGTGTTCGTATTGCCAATTTTTACATTGCCCACAGCTGCCATAACAACTGGATCCTGAAACACTTTCACAAAATTGTAGATAGCTTCACTCTCTACCATACAATCTGCATCAATTGAAATAATAATCTCACCCTTGGAAAGTGAGATTGCCTTGTTCAGCGCTTTTCCTTTCCCGCCATTTTCTTGGTAATGATACACGAGCTTTGGAAAGTTTTTTTTCTGACTCGCTCCCCACTCATGGGCAAATTTCTGCATTATCGCATCAGATGAATCAGTTGATCCATCATTGACGACGACTACCTCAAGTTTTTTGTAGCTGCTTGCCAAAACTGATTGCACAGTTGTGAGCAAACCTACTTCTTCGTTCCACGCAGGGATAACCACAGATACCAGCGGCTGGAAATCGGGATGTACAGACTTGTACTTTAACGCTGCGGAAACTTCGTGCCACGGGCTAATAATCATGTACAGAAAATACTTAGCCAACAAAACACTGGCAAACACAACAATTACTACCCGCAAAAGAGGGAAGGTGTTATCTTGTGCACTAGTAAGAAAAAAACCAGAGGCAACCAAAAACCCCGTTATTGCATAGAGCACCAGGTAGACAAACAGCTTTTTGCCAATTTTTTGCTTAAAGTTTTTAACGACGGTCATAGGTGTTAATTAACGAAACCAAAGCTTTCGCCATTACGTTACAGTACAAAACAATTAGCAAGAAAAAGAAAATGATTTTGTAGGATGCTGAATCAACGTGCTCCAAAACAGCATATTCCCCTAAACCAAGGCCTATGCTAAACAAAACAATAAGTACATTGAGCAATATTGCTCGAGTTACAGTAACAAGTTGATTCATAATAGATCAGTCTTATGCGAGACAGTATCATACAGTATTTCAGCAATTTTGTCAAATAAAATACCCTATCCAAAAGATAGGGTATTTTAAGGAAAGCACTAGGAACGCGAGTGCTTCATAACCTTATAGTTAAGCCCGATAATAGCAAACAGGGCCAAGACAGACGCAATAACAAGTAATATGTCTACGCCGGTACGAGGAAGCTCTGTAGAAGCTCCCAATACTTGTGGCTGCGGAACAGCTGGTACCACAGGGGTAATCAAGGCTGTACTATCCCCTGCCACCGTTGGAACAGGAGCTGGAGCACTTGCTGGGAGTGGTACTACTCCAGTGGATACAGGAGGAGTAGAACCACCACCTGAGCCACCACCTGTCATTCGTTTGTTACCAAAATCCACCGCTGTAGCACTAGAGCTACTAATGGTTACTGTGTGCTTTTCTGCAATTGGATATGTTGGTGTCCAAAAGCTTTCTTGGAATACGCGCACTACGTAGACCCCCGCTACAAGCCCAGTAATCTGGTAATTACCTGCTGTATTTGTAGTAACGACTAACTCTCCGGGGTCAATATCGCCATTATCATTTCCGTCAACAAATACTTTCCAAGATTCTAAACCTGCTTCAGCACCGTCGAAAAGCGCATTGCCGTTTTCGTCGTTCCAAACTAACCCAGAAATAGAGTAGGTTGTTGGAGAGCCTCCTCCGCCCTCGCCCTCATCTTCCCCGCAAACCTCTTTCAGGCTTACTGTGTCGAGGAAAGAACCAAAGGAGTTCGCTACTCCCCCATCTGCAAACTGGATTCTGGAGGTTGTTGTCGTTGGCACTACAGTGTAGGTATGCTGTTTCCAGTTGGTAGTGGTTTCGGTTGTGCCGTCTTCTACTATAGTATCTACCGTAGTAAGGGCTGCCGAATCTCCAAAGCTTACTATGGTTATATTTTCATCTGCTCCATAGAGTGGGATTGGTGCCGTAAAAAAACTGAGCGTGTAAGGCACGCCAATATGCGTTGGTATGTCTTGGTACAGCTTTACCGAAGCAACATCACCAGGAAGTGGATTTGGTGATCCATCGTAGTCAGAATCCAACTCGGTAAACTGAATACCGCTCTGTGCTGGGCGACCATTTTGTATTTCTACATTTGCGATTGTTGGCTTACCAGGAAGTGGTGTAGTGTCTACCCACACAGCATTCCAGGCAATACCATCTTGACCACTCTGCACTACGCCCCAACCTTGTGGGTTCGTAAGCACAGGAGATTCAAATGAGCCATTTTGGATAAGCTCGGTACCACAGGCAAGAGTTTCACCCTCAGCCGCAAAAGTAACAGCCGGAGCGGAAGCCACACTGCTTACAACAAGTGCTGCAGCAATCAAACCAAAAACAAATTTTTGAAATACTTTCATATGTACAATTTTAGCTTACTTAAGCTAAAAATTTAAGAATACAACATTAACCAATATTCTACTCCTAAAGGCAAGTTTTTGCAAATGCCTTAAAAGTGGGCTTATGCCCTCTAAAAATAGTCACTACTCCAAATGTACCCGTTTTTAAGGTTTTCGCTTAAAAATCTGTACACCGCCGGACGAATACACTTCGTCGTACTTTTGCAACAGCGCTTCTTTGTCTGCCTCTTCTTTTAAGAACGCGTTCCAAAGTTCATCGCGCTCTTTTATTACTACCCAGCTCGCCCATTTCTCTGGAGCTTCCAAACTTTCTTCCCAGTACGGCTTGTTACCAACGGAAATAAAATTACTCATTGGAACAGGGGTGCGAATGACACTCAAAGAACGAGCTACGTCATCAAACAGAACTAGACCACCATCGTAATTTTTAGCGAACCAATTTTGAGTTTCAGGGATTTTAGCAATAAAACTAGACAACCCCACGACACCATCTTCTAACGAAGTCACTTTGATATACCCCACCGCATAGAGTCCAAACTGGAGCAGGAACAACATGGTCAAAAGCACCTTTAGCTTCCAACCAACTTTGGCAAATATGTAGCCAGCACACAGAGCTGCCAGCGGTACCATCATAACCCCATAGCGCACATTGAATAGTTGCCACTGAAACGTTTTTGGAGTGAGCTCTGGGGTAAAAATAACCGATTGTCCAAGGTACAAAGAAATCACATTGAAGATAAATGGCACAAGCAACAACAGCGCTATGTAAAACCGATGCTTGTTGGTACTACGGAACATGAACCACAACATGCCCACAATGGCAATGCCGTACACCACCGCCCCGACATTATTCATAGCTGTCACAAAGTAGTACAGGAACGACACACCGATATTGCGATAGGCAGGTAGCTCTCCGCGCGCAAGCCAGCTACCTTGCTGACTTTTCGCAGAAAAAACACTGTTCGCAAAATACAAAGGATCGCCCAAAATAAGCCAATCCCACAAAAGCCACAAGGCAATACCAAAGAACGCAATACTCCCGAACAACAGTAACCGACCTTCGAGCCGCTCCCAAGTATCTTTCTGAAATCCTCCAATAAACTCTTTCCAGCTCCTTGGGATACGCTTCCATGGGTTATACAACAGCACTATAATCCCTGCTTGTGCACATACCAAGAACCAACCGTCATAGCGAGATAGGGCTGCACAAAACGCAAATATAGCCGCAGCGATTAACGCAGACAAGTCGTCTTGGTCTTCAATAAACCGGATAAAGTAGTACGTAGACAACACAAAGAATACAATGAGCGTAAGCTCTGACATCGGCGTTGCTTGTAGGTAGAGAATATTTGGATTGGTCACAAACACCAAACCCGCGACAAAACCCACCCACTTATTACGCGCAACATACTCCCCTATTTTGTATATATAGACTGCAGAAATAACAAAACAAACTCCATTCACAATGCTCCCTGCTATCCCCGTGCGCCACAGGAAATCAGAATATACAAACGGCATCATAAGTATGTGTGGTATAGGTAACCAAATACCACCCAGCTGAGCCAAACCAGGGGTGAGCGAATCCGAAACACGTTTTGCAATATTGAGATGACTTTCGGCATCACCATATGCCACTATGTATCCTTGCACATAAAAATACACCGTTGCAATCAAACCAAATGCAATGGCAATTCCCATAAGTATTTTTTGTAGCTGCGCTGGGGACACAGAGGACTCCGGCAACTGAGGCTTCTTATA
>CAZZBG010000035.1:0-7772 GCA_964652865.1 uncultured Candidatus Saccharibacteria bacterium | reverse complement strand
GAGGTGGTAGCGGGAGCAATCCCGTGGAGGTTCGAGTCCTCTCCTGGGCACCAAACAAAATACCCCGTATGTTTCATGCGGGGTATTTTGTTTGGGTGGGTATTTGGGAGGACGAGAAAAGAGCGGCTCCGATGTATATCGGAGATTTCATGCGAATACTTGGAGCATGAAATAGCGGCGGGGACGCGTTAGGCGTCATGCGTTGCGCCATGAGCCTGTCGAATGGAAGCAGAGCATAGCCGTGGGCGACCGAGTCCTCTCCTGGGCACAAAAAAATAACACCCATCTTTTGATGGGTGTTATTTTTCTTCATCTTTTTGGATTTTATCTATTACCTCTGAGATATGCTGTGCATATTCTGGGGCGGTATCGATAACAAATTTTAGACGGGGTATGACCTTCATGGGGAGACTTTGGTTCAAGTCACCTTGAATATCGTATATATTCTTCTCTAGTAGCGCTAGTACTTTTTCTGCAGGTGCTTTCCCTAGTACAGAGATCCACACTTTTGCATGCTTTAAGTCCCCACTTACAGCCACTTGCGTGACCGTAGTCAGAGCAGCTATGCCATCTGTGTACCGAGGGAGTATTGGCCCGAGTAGCTCTTGAATGAGACTGTTTAACTTTTCCACCCTCAGTTTTGGCCCTTGTTTCTTTTCCATAACGTTAGAGGCTCTTTTGCTTAAGGGTTTCTTCAAATGATTCGAGTACGTCGCCTACTTGAACACGGTATGAGGATTTAATTTTCATACCAAATTCTCGCCCACTGGCAACTTCTTTGGTAGGGATTTTGCTTTCTTGTAACTCAAGAATTTCTACCCTCGCTACTTCTACGTCATTGCGATGAATAGCAAGCTGTTTGCTTTTACGTAATTCGCCGCTTTTTACAATGCCACCAATAATCATTTGGCCTTTTTCTGTACGGAATATAGCCAAGATTTCACCTTTTCCAAAAGTGGTATGTTCGTATTCTGGTGTGAAGAGTTTTACAACAGCAGAAGTAATGTCTTCTAAAAGCTCGTAGATAACTGAGTAAGAGTCAATATTGACTTGCTTTTGCTTCGCAAGATTGATCGCTTTTGGATTTGTCTTAGCTCGGAAGGCAATAATTGTAGCATTACTGCTCGAAGCGAGTAATACATCTGATTCGTTTACTTCTCCAACGCCTTTGCTCACAATCTCGATAACGACTTCGTCATTCTTTAGTTTGCCCAAAGATTGATCTATAGCCTCTAAGCTTCCGGCTACGTCAGCTTTGATGATTAAGCTTAAGGTTTTGCTGTGCTCATCACCTTTTAGCTGTGTTTTGGCACGTAAGGTATGGCTGCGTTGTTGTCTGAGCGCAAATTGGGCGATTTCTTTTGCTTTATCTAGCTCTGCCATCTGCTGTAATATATCACCTGCTTCAGGAGCCACAGAGAACCCAGCTATTTCAACCGGTGTTGCTGGTCCTGCAGATTTTAGTTTGCGTCCACGTTCGTCTTCGAGGCTTTTTACTTTGCCGTAGCTCTTTCCAGCGACGAAGATGTCCCCTACATGGAGTGTGCCGTTTTGAACCATGACGGTGGCAACAGCCCCCTTACCGCTTTCGGTGTGAGATTCAATAACGGTACCGGCAGTGGTGCCATTAGGGTTTGCCTTTAAATCTTCCACTTCTGCGAGTAAGAGAACCATATCGAGCAGGTCTGTAATGCCAGTACCTTGTTTTGCTGATACTTCGACTGCTATTGTTTTTCCGCCCCACTCTTCAGTTACAACGCCTAAGTTGGCAAGCTCTTGCTTAACCTTCATAGGGTTTGCATTTTCTTTATCTACTTTGTTGATGGCTACAATAATTGGGACGTCAGAAAACTTGGCACGGTTTATGACTTCAACAGTTTGTGGGCGTACGCCGTCGTCTGCTGCGACTACAAGAATGATAATATCTGTTACATTTGCACCTCGGGCGCGCATTTCAGAAAAGGCTTCATGACCTGGAGTGTCCAAGAATGTTATAGTCTTTTCTTTATGTTTTACTTGGTAAGCGCCAATATGCTGAGTAATTCCACCTGACTCTCCTTGTACCACGTGGGTATTGCGAATTGCATCTAACAATGTCGTTTTTCCATGGTCAACATGACCCATTACTGCCACGATTGGGGGTCTGTGGGTTAGATTTTCTGCTGTTTCACTTGTGAGTAGCTCTTGTAGTTGCCCGCTCCCAATACTGCCTTCAGTCTTTTCTTCTGCGACGACTTCAAAACCAAGATCCTGAGCGATAATGGCTGCTGTATCGTAGTCTACTTCTTCATTAATGGTTGCCATTACACCATTTTGAATGAGTACTTTGATGATTTCGGTTACCGGACGTTTGAGCAGTTCTGCAAATTCTCGTACTTTAATGAATGGAGGAATAGAAACAACTCTTACCTCTCCTGCTTTTTCTTCTGGAGCTGGTGCATTTTTGGCATTGAGGGCATCGGAAATCTTACGAGCCAAGTAGTTGTCGATTTTATTCGCGCGCGCAGGGATTGGAAAACCAGCCTCAGCAGCCTTGTTTCTGAGGTCATTAATCGACATGTTGAGTTGTGAAGAAAGGCTGGATAAATTCATGAGTATGAACGCGCTATTTATTGGGCAATTAAATTTAATTTTACATAAAAAATAAGGAAAAAGCAAGCTTTTTGGCTTGCTTTAGTTCCTTTTGGTCTTAAAATGTCCTTTGTTTGCCTACTATCATGCGCTGTTTTCGGTTTAACATGCTTATCTTTACGGGGAATTTCGCTACGGGGCGACTAAACATGGTTAAAGTTTGCCCTTTGGGCTCAAGGAATTCTACAACTTTGCATTTAATGACTGTGTAGTTTGGGAGCTCTTCTAACTGCCCTCTGGTTAAGACGTCTCGGAATTTCAGTATGTCTGATTTGCTAATTCTCTCAATAAGGAGTAAATCCATTAGTCCATCTGTTGGGTTGGCTATTTTTTCCTGTTTTGAGCTTGTACTTCTGCTATTTATGAGTAATCCTCCCATCCCTTCTATTTCGAGTTCATACGATTCGTCGATTCGCATTTTCCACTTTGTGACTGGTTTAGAAAGCAGTTGTAAAGTTTTCCACATTCCGGCCTGACTCAGGTTTTGGCTCGTGATTCCAAATTCAACAAAGCTAATGAAATGAAAGTTACCCAAGGTTGCAAGGTCGATTGGTACGATTCTTCTTGCAGCAATTGTTTTAACTCCTGCTTCGAGCGATGGGATTCCTAGAATGGTAGATAAATATGAGGTCTTTGGGTCAAGTGGTAAAAATCCAACCAACAAATCTCGGTGCTTAATTGCTGCGAGGACTTGGTTTAAAGTGTCATCGCTACCGCAAACGATAATCGTAGTGGCTCCTCTGCTCGCGGCAATACCCACTAAATCCTCCGCACTTCTTAAAGTAGTGATCCTGCCGATTTCTCCAGAGATGTTAAATTCGTGCAACAAACCTTGTAGTTGCACTTGAAATTGTTCGAATTTCGGTAGTGGTGTTTTCCCAGGATCGAGTATGTAGTAATACATAAAAAAAGGCACAGAGCACAACCTGTGTCCGTGTGCACTTTACGTCTATAGACGCTTAGTGCACAGTTTGGTTTTTGCTCAATACCTGCTTTCTTTAGCTTTCTGGTTCTGGTTCTGCAGTTGCTTTTTTACTTCCTTTTTCAGTTGCAGACATGGAGCACTTACCATTAAAGGTTGCTCCGTCTTCGACTGATAGGATTGAGCAAGAAATGTCTCCAGAAAGTCTGGCTGTTTTCGAAAGGTTGAGACTACCAGATACTTTAATGTTGCCTTGTACTTCTCCTGCTATAGTGCAATTTCCCGCAAGGATATCGGCAGTAATTATTGCTGATTCACCAACAAAGACATTCTTTGTCGTTTTTACGGTACCATTGACCTGCCCTTCGATGCGGATGTTCCCTTCAGAGTTGAAGTCACCTTGGATTTTCACCGAAGGCCCTACAACTGTTTCTGCTATTGCGTCTGCTCTGTCTGTGTTTTTGTCCATAAATGCTTAATAAATGGTAGGAAAAGTAAATATTTATTATGTGTTACTTAGCCCTATTGTATCACTGTTTGCGCGTTGCTTTCAAATCAGTCTTTTGCTATTGTATACATACTAATATATTCACACTATGTCAAAGAATAAACAAAGTAGCCATACAGGAGTTAGCTCAGCTGATTTGGAAGAAACTACCTTAGTTAAAGCAGATTTGTTAAAAATTACTCTACTCAATACATTCTACTTAGCCTTAGTGCTCGCAGTATTCTACACAAACGGCAAAAGTCAGTATCTGGAATCATTTTTCTCAAGAATATTTCAGTGGTAAAAAAGCGCCTCATTTACAGAGGCGCTTTTTTACTGTTTCATATGAAACTAATTATCAAATTTAAATAGAAATTCTAAACTTTGCTTATATATGCGGTGAATTAAATAAGAAAAGTTTTTGGTGGACCTAGCGAGAATCGAACTCGCGTCTCAGCAATGCGAATGCCGCGTCTTACCACTGGACCATAGGCCCGTAGTTGTGTTTCATGTGAAAAACACAGTGCACAGGAGCAAAACTTTATTATTTAGATTGTAGTTATCTACTATTCAATTGTACAGCATTCTATAGTATTGTTTCAATATAACCTATAAAAAGATATGTTGTTTAAAATCAAAATTATTTGTTTGGGTAAGTTTAAAGAGGCTGGGTTTGTAGGCCTAGAAAACGAGTACCTAAAACGTTTGCGGCCATACGCAAAAGTGGAACTTAAGGAGCTAAGGGAAGTTCCATATGAAACAGAAGATATGGTTCAAAAAGTGAAAGCAGAAGAAGGAAAGCTCATTTTAAAGCACATTTCTGCTGATTCTATTGTGATTATCTTGGAAGAAAAGGGGTTTATGAGAAGTTCTGTGGAATTCTCAGAATTCATGGAACGTCTTGGTTCTCTCGGAAGAGAATTGGTCTTTGTTATAGGCAGTGGCGTAGGCTTGGGAGATGAGGTCCGAGCAAGGGCGAATCATGTTATTTCGTTAAGCCCCCTTACATTTACGCACAACTTTGCCCGTGTTCTACTGGAAGAGCAGATATATAGATCTGCAATGATTCTTACCGGTAGGAAGTATCATAAAGCTTAGTCTGCATTGTACACAGAGCTTAGTAGCCAAAACAGTGTCACTGTTGTGGGGATAGTATATATATAGTGGTCGAACAGCAAGAGAGGTAAGACTGCTATAAATACTGATAAATAAGCGAAATAATTACTTTGGGAGGTATTATATACAGCTTTCCAAGTGTTTCGTATGAAACAAGCTAGGAGGAGTAACAGCGCTGGCAGGCCCAACTCCGAGGCGTAAAGCAGGAAGTAGTTGTGCACGGGTTGTACCTCCCAAGGTTCTTCACTTTTACCCAAAGATTGTTGCATGTGAAGCAATGATTGCCCTGGCCCTACCCCAAACAATGGGTATTTCATGATTGTGCTGATTGCAGCTTTGTTATAGCTTTGTCTTTCGGTGGTCGCTGAGTCGGTCAGGGTGGCTCGAGATTTGATTACAGGTAATAATATTGTTGTTAGAATAACGCTTAATAAAGCGCAATAAAACATAATTCTGTAAAAATAAGCCAAACTGTTAACCTTTATCTTTCCTATTATTGCAAACAGAGCAAATGAGAGCACCCCAAGAATAGCTGCTAACCACGCTGCCCTAGAGAAGGTCAGAATTACCCCAGCTAGCAGCATAAGCAAGCTACATAATGCTGTTAGCTTATGCAGCGTGGTAGAAGTTTCTTGTGAAACAGAGCGTTTTAGTTGAATTATGAGTGTCACCACTAGTATCCCACCAAGAATGTTGGGGTGGGCGAATGTGCCATACGGACGAATCAAGATTTGGTTTAGTGATTCAATCTTCGCAACGCCGTCTATATAAGGACCGAGGTTTTGCTCACCCAAAATATGTAAGCCTGCGTTCCTTTGCAGTGCAAATTGGCCCATGGCTAGTATGGTTTGTAGGATTCCCATGCCAATAAGAACTTTTTCGAAAATATTTCGTACTTCTACTGTTCTGAGTAGCTGTGTTTCATGTAAAACATATCCCTTTATAAGTAAAAGTAAATAATATATAGATACGGTAGGTATTAACAAGTTATGATAGTTAAACGCTATCGATATGAAATGAAGTATGAGTAGCGCAGGAAGCGCATATGCCCACTTTGAGAGCGGTTTCAATTGTTTCTCAGTTCTGTTGTGCCAAATAAGTACGCATGCTGTCATGAGTACTACAGAGTCACTAAAAAAGAGAATGAGTGAAAGAAAATCTTTTTTCTCGCCTAGAAAGTAGCTAACGCTGCTGTCTAGCACAATTGGGGTTCCTACAAACAATGAAAGGGTGAGTAGGCCAGTGAGTATTTGTTTTTGGAGAAGTTTATTATGGAACATGCTCGAATGCTTTACCAAGTTGCATCTATAGCATACTATATTATCACTCGGTGGCTAGCCTCTTCTTCTTTCCAAAATGCGCCTGCTTGCGGTTGGCTGTATCTTATACCTCCGAGTGCGCATGCTGGCAGATAATTTTGCACTAGGTTTTTGATCTTCTCATAACTCAATGGATAGAACCACCCCGACGGCGCGTCGGGACTAACGTTTAGATCCTAGGCATGTCCGGCACCACTAGTCCCTTTGTAGCTCAATGGATAGAGCAGCTCCGTCCTAAGGAGACGATGGGGGTTCGATTCCCTCCAAGGGGACCATTGGTGCCGGATAAATTCCTGGTAAGGGGACCAGTGATTTAGTGTGAAGTAGGGTATCGGTTTAGAAGAATATGGCTGGGTGCTTGTCCTCAATTCGGTGCCACTGCTCTGTAGAGAGGTGAGGGTGAGTTGTATCTCAGTATTTGCTATTATGTACTTAGAGTAATAACACAAACACATGACTGACACAGAACTAAAAAATTATTTAGAAGAGATTTCGGAAAGCACCCAAGTAATCGCAAAAGGGTTGCCATGGTGGAGGGTTTTCTTAAATGGGGTTCTTGGCGGTTTTGGGTACGTACTTGGTTTTGTTTTTGCAGTTGCATTACTCGGTGTTGCATTAAACGTCATTGGGGTTATCCCTGCGTTTCGGAGAGAAGTAGAAGATTGGCAAAAGCTCTTGCAACAAACGCAACAGCAAAAACTGCCATCTCTGAAATCCTCTAACTCAGGCCAGTAAGTGCTGACATTGACGAGCTGTTTTCGAATAAGCTACAATAGCTTCGCTGCCAACTATTCGGGGCGTTGTAAAATGAATTCTCTTGTGTTGGGCCATTAGCTCATTTGGTAGAGCGCTTCCATGGCATGGAAGAGGTGACCGGTTCGAATCCGGTATGGTCCACCAGCGGAGAGTTCATTTTTTATGCTTCGTGAGCTGATGCATAGAACATACAGTATATGTTTCAGCGCATCAAAATATTTAGCTATTCTGATTCGTAGGATTCTTGGGGTGTGTTGATTTAGGGTGGCTGGTCTACGGGGTGTAGTATACCGGTAGTACGCGCGCTTCGGGTGCGTGAAGACCGAGTTCAATTCTCGGCATCCCGACCAAGGTTGGTCTATTACAAGTGAGTTACTATAAGTGAAAAGATTTTAGAGCGTACTAGAAGTTTGCCTCCTCGAGCGTGTTGGTGTGTCTCCTTGATGTGAAAAGTTTTTTATATACGAAAGTGACGAGTATGTTTCAAACCGGTGTGGAACAAATTAAATTTGCTGATGGGATTGGTACAGAGCCACGCTTT
>CAZZBG010000034.1:0-7827 GCA_964652865.1 uncultured Candidatus Saccharibacteria bacterium | reverse complement strand
GTGGTCTATGATTATGTTGGTTGGAAGCGTACCGGTTTGGGTCCTATGACTGCACGGAGTGCAATTGCAATGAGCAGTGACATTTATTTTTACGTTGTTGGTGGTGGGTTTGAGCCGCTTGGTATTGACGGGCTTGGTGTGGAAAAGCTATCGGAGTACTACCGTCGATTTAATTTAGGGGCTGTAACAGGTATAGACGTCCCTGGGGAAAAACCGGGGCTTGTGGCTGATCCTGCGTGGAAAGCTGCGTATTATAAAAATAACCAAGTGTTGAGTAAATGGTACTTGGGTAATACGTACCACGTGTCGATTGGGCAAGGGGATATGCTGACTACTCCATTGCAGGTAACTCTTTGGACTGCGACTATCGCAAACAATGGGGTAGGGATGAAACCTTTTGTAGTATCGAAGTTGTTTAACTCAGAAGGGGGTGTGGTAAAAGAAATCCAGCCAACAGTCCTCATTCCCAAAATTGGTAACGATGCGAACTTAGCTGTGGTGCAAGAAGGGATGCGAGAGACTGTCGTGGACGGGACAGCAAAACGGATGTTGGATTTGCCAATCACTTCGGCTGGGAAAACTGGTACTGCTCAGTTTGATAACAATGAAAAAGAGCATGCGTGGTTTACGGCGTATGCGCCATATGAAAACCCAGAAATTGCTATTACGGTTGTGGTCGAAGGTGGTGGAGAGGGTGGTGCTGCAGCGTTGCCGATTGCGAAAGAGGCGTTGCGGTATTGGGCAGCACAGCGCCAGAGTAGAAATAAGTAGGAGTGCTTGTTTAGTGGTATACTGTACACACATAAGTTGGCAGGAGTGTAGTTTTTCATGGTACTAGATGGTAAAAAGATTGCAGAAGAGTTATTGGTAGCGACACAGACTGCTGTGGCACATTTGTCGCGTCAACCAAAACTTGTAGATGTGGTGGTTGGGGATGACGCGGTGCAGATGCAGTTTGTGCGCATGAAGCAGAAAAAAGCAGAGGCTGTGGGTATCCACTTTGTGGTGGAGTCATTGCCACTGTATACCACTACCGAAGCGGTGGTGGCGCGGTTGCTCGAATTGGGTCAAGATGCTGCGGTTGATGCGGTGGTGGTCCAGCTCCCTCTCCCTGCACATATCGAAACGGACACAGTATTGAATGCTATCGCGCCACATCAAGACGTGGATGGGCTCGGCGCTACTTCTCGCTTTGTTGCGCCAACAGCAGAGGCGATAGTGACTATTCTGGATTCCTTACACTTGCAGTTGCAGAGTGAAGTGCTTGTGGTTGTTGGCCAAGGTAGGTTAGTAGGCGCGCCAGTTACCAAGCTATTACGAGCACGTGGGCTGGAGGTTACTGTGGTCGATGAGCACACAGAAAATGCTGCTGCTATTTTGCAACAAGCAACTGTGCTTATTTCTGCAGTTGGAAAACCGCATTTTATTCGGTCGGACACGGTGTCTGCGGGCGTTGTAGTCATAGATGCGGGGACGTCTGAAAGCGGCGGAGTAGTTATGGGTGATGTTGCTCCAGAGGTGGCAGAAATTGCTCGATATATGACCCCTGTTCCTGGAGGGGTTGGTCCGGTTACAGTGGCATGTTTGCTGCGTCATGTGGTGCAGGTAGTTGAGGTGAAGCACGGCTAATAGTCATTGGTGGATAACTGTTTTATTGACAGTAGTTGGTAGTTTCTGTACAATAGCTCAAGCATTTACATATACTTACTGAAAGAGAATTACGTTGCGTTTCCCCACAGTAACGCATGAAGGTTTGGCCTTCCCGTAATTCTTTCGTCTTAATGCTCTGATTTTTTAGACTTATTTGATTTATGGCAAAAAAATATTTATTGACTCCAGAAGGCTTGCTCAAGCTCAATGAAGAGTTGAAGAATTTGATAGAAGTGAAGCGTAAAGAAGTGCTCGAGCGCATTCGCGAGGCTGCAGCACATGGTGATTTAAGTGAAAACGCAGACTATGCACAGGCTCGAGAAGAACAGTCGTTTATTGAAGGACGCATTCAAGAAATTGAAGAAATGGTTAAGAATGCTGAAATCATTTCGACTCACACACACCATAACGCTGTATCTGTGGGAGCAACTGTAGTGATAAAAGTTGGTGGAAAAGAACGTAAATACACCATTGTCGGTAGTAATGAAGCAAACCCTTCCGAAGGTAAAATTTCAAACGAATCTTTAGTTGGAAAAGCACTCCTCGGGAAACGCGTTGGCGATAAGGTCACCGTGACTACTCCTTCTGGTGAGTCCATCTACGAAGTTGTTGGCATTGAATAGTTAGTTTTTTCGCAAATCCGCCTAGTGGTAGAACTGGGCGGATTTTGTTATACTTCAGGCAGATTAGTATTCAGTAACGAGTAGCTAGTTACGAGTAACGAGCAGGAAAAATTAGTAACTGTAATTTTTCAGCATTTTTCTACATTTTCCATTCTCTATTCTCTACCCTCTATTCTCTACCCACATGAGCGAACGATTAGAAGACATAAAAGCACGGCGTATTGCAAAAGTTGAAGCTCTCGCTTCCGCAGGCATTTCTGCATATCCATCCACTACCGAACGCACACATACCAATACAGAAGTGCTCGAAAAGTTTGATGCGCTTGCAGGGCAAGAAGTGACCTTGGTCGGGCGCATTCGAAGTCTTCGAGGAATGGGCAAGATTATTTTTGCGCACATAGAAGATGGCGGTGCAAAAATTCAAGTCTTGGCTCGGCAAGAAGATATTTCGGCAGAAGACTTCGCTTTTTTTGTTGACACCTATGACTTAGGTGACTTTATACAAGTGACTGGGACGCTCTTTACTACGAAAACAGGTGAAAAGACAGTTGGGGTGCGCACCAGTAAACTCTTGGCGAAAGCGCTCTTGCCGTTGCCGAGCGACTACTTTGGCATTACCGATGAAGAAACAAGACTTCGGAAACGCTACTTAGATATCTTGTTTGACCCTGCCACAAAAAATCTGTTTGTACAGAAGGCTAAATTTTGGCAAGCATTTCGTGACTTTTTGTTGCGTGAAGGGTTTATTGAATTGTATATGCCAGTACTTGAGCCTGCGACTGGCGGTGCCGAAGCAGAGCCATTTGTAACGCATCACAAAGCACTGGATAAAGATTTCTTTTTGCGCATCTCGCTCGAACTGCCACTCAAGAAAATGCTTGTTGCGGGGTATGAAAAGGTTTTTGAAATTGGGAGAATTTTTCGTAACGAAGGTATCTCGGCTACTCACTTGCAAGATTATACGCAAATGGAGTTTTATTGGGCGTATGCAGATTTTGATCAGTTGCTCGAATTTTGGCAGCGCATGTACCAATATGTGATCCAAGAAACTTTTGGTACTTTGCAAATCGAAGTCGATGGGCAAACAACTGATTGGAGTGGTACATGGCAACGAGTTAACTATGTTGAATTATTTTTAGCGCATACGGGCATAGATTTGAATACGGCTACCGACGCAGAGCTTCGTGCGTACTGCGATGTAAAAGGTATTTTCTACGAAAGCTTTGTACAACGAGGTCGGCTGATTGACCTTATCTTCAAAAAGATTCGAGTGGCCTTGCCAAAGGACAAGCCTATTTTTCTTATTAATCAACCGATAGAGCTGGAGCCTTTGGCGAAAAAAGCTCCAGATAATCCGAAGTTGGTGCAACGAGCACAATTGATTGCGTATGGGAGTGAGCTGGGAAAAGGCTTTGGCGAGCTCAATGACCCACTCGACCAACGTGAGCGTTTTCTGGAACAGGAAAAATTGCGTCAGGCAGGGGATGTAGAAGCCCAAATGATTGATGAAGGGTATGTAGAAGCTATGGAGTATGGTATGCCTCCTGCTGCTGGTTTTGGCGTCTCTGAACGCTTATTTGCCATGCTCGCAGGGCGACCGGTGCGCGAAGTGGTCGTGTTCCCTCCTATGAAAGACGCAGCTGTCGATTCTGCACCGAGTAAAGCAAAAGATACGCTAGTAGCAGTTGCGGTGCTGAATGGTGGCGCTGGCCTTGCCTCTTGGCAAGAGCTCAACGCGGTGGCACACTTATCTGCGGCGCTTGGTGGTAGGGAGGGGAAGAAACTTTTCCTACAAGAAGAGATAACCACGCAAGATAACCAAAAAATTGCACTGAATATTCAACACGCCATAGTTTTGAAAAATGCGCAGTCGAGTGCTGAGTTGGCGGCGCTGGTGCAGACAGCACGAAGCAAAGGGTTGGTGGTCACTGAGTTTACGCGCGAGATGTTAGAAACAACGAACGATCGCAAAGTAATCGCGGCAACAGCAGAGAAGCCACTTGCGGAAATTGAGTATCTTGGCGTTCTGGTCTTTGGTGCAAAGCAGAAAGTGGAAGAATTGACTACGGCATTTCCTCTTCACCAGTAATTTGGTTGTATGTCGCTGCTCTATACTCCACACAATATGTTGATGCAAGCTCGCACACCTGAACCGCAGCAGATAGTCGTAGCGCTTGGTGCTGTGCGCGATGAGCAGTCTCGAGTCCTTGTGGCGAGAAGGTCAGATACCTCTGTGCCGGATGCGCAAGGGCGGTGGGAGTTTGTCGGTGGGAAGATTCAGTTTGGTGAGGACCCAGAGCAAGCGCTGATACGTGAGGTACACGAAGAGAGTGGGCTGCACGTACAAGTGGACAGGTTGTTGCCAAAAGTATTTACCCATGTGTGGAGGACCGAAGAGAATGGAGAGTTGCAAGTATTTTTGCTGACCTATGAGTGCACGTTTGTTTCTGGAACCCTCTCCAATGCAAAAGTTGCAAATGAAATTAGTGAGCTTAGGTTCGTGACTCTCGATGAACTTTCTCGCTTAGATGCATTGCCAAACCTTATAGAAGCTATACCATACTTATGATCCATATCTGTTATTGCACACTGCGTCCAACACTGAAACCAAGGCGTTTTTTCTCTTGGGAGTTTTAGTGCGATACATTTTTATTAATTATTTAGAGAATATCAGTATATGTTAGATTTAAAATTTATCCGCGAAAACGCAGAAGCAGTAAAAAAAGCGATTGCAGACAAGCGTGTAGATGTGGATTTCGAAGAGTTTTTAGATGTCGATGCAAAGCGTCGTGATTTGCTGATGGAAGTAGAAAGTTTGCAGGCAACTAAAAAAGCAGTTTCTAAAGAAATCCCTCAGTTAACAGGCGGCGAGAGAGAGGCGAAGTTATTGGAGATGAAAGAAGTGGATGTGCGGCAAACAGAGCTTGTGGCACAGCTTCGCCCTGTACAAGAAAAGTTTGATGACATCATGCTTCGGTTACCGAACATACCTTCTCCAGAGACACCAGTAGGTGCAGATGATAGTGAAAATGTACCATGGCGCTATTGGAGCCCAGTGCTCGGAGAGGTAGACCCAGCTGATGCTGCAAAAGTGGCAGAGGTACCAACGAAGTTTGATTTTCCTATTAAAGATCACACTGAGCTAGTCGAACAACTTGATTTAGTTGATACCGAAGCTGGGGTAAAGACCGCAGGTTTCCGTGGGTACTATTTAAAAAATGAAGCGGTGCTGTTGCAATACGGTTTATTCTGGCACGCTATGGAAAAGTTGCGCGCGAAAGGGTTTACGGTAATGCAAACTCCAACGCTTGTTCGTGAGTTTGCGCTAACCGGCAGTGGGCATTTCCCAACTGGGAGAGATGAACTGTACCAGATTGTGGACAGTGGTCGGCTCGCGTCGGGTGCAGCAGAAGACAAAGAACCAATTTACTTGGCAGGGACTTCCGAAGCAAGTTTGCTTGCATACTATGCAGATAAAGTCTTGGACGAAAAAGATTTGCCAATCCAAGTAGCAGGCATTTCTCCATGCTACCGCAGTGAAGTAGGAAGCTACAGCAAAGACTTAAAAGGTATTTACCGCATTCATGAATTCATGAAGGTGGAGCAAGTAGTGTTGTGTAAGGCAGACATGCTCGAAGGAGACAAGTGGCTGGAAACACTTCGCGGTATTGCGGAAGAGATTTTGCAGGACTTGAAACTACCATACCGTGTGTTGAATATTTGTACTGGTGATATGGGTGCGGGTAAGTACAAAATGTATGACATTGAAACGTGGATGCCAGCTCGGGGTAAGTATGGCGAAACACACAGTGATTCGAACTTAACAGATTGGCAAGCTCGTCGGCTGAATATCCGCTATCGCGATGCCGAAGGGAAGATAAAACATGTATTTACCTTGAACAACACCGCAGTCGCCAGTCCACGAATTTTGATTCCAATTTTTGAAAACTACCAACAAGCAGATGGCAGTATTCGCGTACCAGAAGTACTACAGAAGTATGTAGGTAAAGAAGTCATTGGAAAAAATGCATAGTGCAAAATGCGAAGTGCAAACTGAAAGACTCAAACATAAGCAATGTAAATAGTAACTTGTATGCGTCATATCTTAGAAGTAGTGCTTGCCTTTTGTGCCAGAAAAATTATAGAAAAGTACCAACCAAAAGTTATTGGTATTACGGGGAGTGTCGGTAAGACTTCGACGCGTGCTGCGGTCTTTGCAGTTGTTTCTAAAAAGTTTCGTGCATACACGCCGCCAAAAAACTTGAACGATAAGCTTGGGTTGCCTTTGGCGATTATTGGCATGGATAGTCCAGGGCGAAGCTTGTTTGGTTGGGTACGAGTGTTTACACGTGTGTTCAGCTTGCTCTTGCTCCGCCGGAGCTACCCTGAAGTGTTAGTTTTGGAGTATGGCATAGATCGGGTGGGCGAAATGGATGACCTTCTGGCTATTGCCAAGCCGCACATTGGTATATTGACCAGTATCGGGCTTTCGCATTACGAGTTTTTTCAGGATGTGGAAACTATTGAACGAGAAAAGGGAAAGCTTATAGAGGCAGTGGACGCAGGTGGGTTTGTTTTGCTCAATGCGGACAATGAGCTTGCAGCAAAGCAAGTATCACGAGCTCGTGGGACAGTAGTAACCTATGGTGCTGCAGGAACGGTGCGCTTTTTAGATCGAACAGAAGAGCTTACAGACAAAGCGCGCACTACGTACACGGCGCACACGCCAACCCGAGAATTTAGCGTGGCGTTTCCCGCCCTGGGGTTTGTGCACTGGAGCAGTACTATTGCAGCAGTGGCGGTAGCAGAAGTGCTTGGTATAGAAACAGATTTGGTCCAAGCAGGACTGCAAACATACCGACCAGTTGCAGGGAGATTGAATGTCATTGGCGCACTACGCCGGTCAGTGCTGATTGACGATACCTACAACGCTGCCCCAGACTCTATGCACGAAGCATTGGCTTTGTTTGCTCGATTCCCTTCGGAACATAAAATAGCTGCGTTAGGTGACATGCTCGAACTTGGTGCTTTGTCAGATGAAGCGCATCACGCAGTAGGGTTGGAGGTCGCTCGCATTGCGCCAACGCATCTTGTGACTGTGGGCGCTGGTGGGAAGATTATTGCAGAATCAGCAGTTGGCGCGGGGTATCCGGAAGAGCGGGTTATTAGCTTTGATACTTCTGAACAAGCACAGCTACCTGTGCAAGAACTTATGCGTGAGTCGAGTGTGGTGCTCGTGAAAGGTAGCCAAGGTATGCGCATGGAACGAATTAGTAAAGAGATAATGGCAGAGCCAATGCGGGCCGGGGAGTTGCTGTGTCGACAGTATGGGAAATGGCTCACTAGTTAAACGGACCTTTTTGAAGCTCATGTTTTTTCAAAAAAAACAAACACGAAAACGCACCCCTTCTCGCTACGTACAAAAAGCGTTCCAAGGGAAGGTGGTGCAAGCGAGTAAGTATCAGCGGAAGACGAGTGGATTTTCTCGGAATCTACAGCTTTTTTCGGCTGCATATGCACAGTTACCAAAAAAGCTTATTCTGGGTCTTTGTGC
>CAZZBG010000033.1:4911-8212 GCA_964652865.1 uncultured Candidatus Saccharibacteria bacterium | reverse complement strand
TCTTTAATTAGTTTCTTATTCAGCTTCGCTGCTTGTTTTTTGACCATGAACAACCGGCCTGACTTCCACCCTGTTTGTGCCAATAGTTCTTCGTCGCGCATGTGTAATTCTTGTGCTGCTACCACCTGCAAGCAGGCGCGTAATTGTTCTGCGAGTAATGCTGCCAATGTAATAGTTTTTGTGGTGTCATCCTCGCCCGAACTGTTATAGTAGCGTCCTAGTAGCTCCATGAGTAATACTCTGTTCTTCTGAGTAATCGCATCGGTAATAGCAAAGGTCACCACTTGGCGGTCGTCAGGTACAAGTTGCGCTACCACAGCAGCAGTAATCTCTACTTTGTTTGCAAAGGTAAGAAGCTTCTGTAGCTCTTGCTCTAATACTCCCAGCGACGGCTCACGAAGCGCCGCAGCGCTACCACCCAGCGGGTCAATATACCCAAGCCTCCCGAGTAACGTCTGTGCTGCTGGCGTACGGATATTCCCTCCGTGCTTGGTCACATACTCCACAACCCATTGTGGAAGCGTCGAAACATCTGGAGCGGTAAATTTCACCGTTTGCACGTGCGTATCTGCAGAAATAGTTTTGGCAAACTTCGTCCGCATATCGAGCGCCGCCTCTACCACAAAAATATGATTTTGCGCTGCAGAAAATTGCAAGATCTGCTCTGGCGTGAGCAACACTTCTGCGCCACCAAAAACCACCACCATCTGCGCCGGAGCGAACAAGTCTTGCGATACGAGTAGCTCAACAGTAACCGTAGCATCTGCAAAAACAAAATCCACCCGAGGCAAACCTAAGTGTTTCTCCTGCTTTTGTAAGTATTCATCTCGCGCGTACGCGTCTTCTCCAACTAACAAATACAACATGTATATAGTATACCTGCGTCATGAAAATTAAGCACGAATGAGCCAAAACACTACGCCATATGCCATTTTCTAGCCAAATACAAGCTCTAAATACGAACAAGCCCTGAAGTTGGCAAAATTCCTTCAGATAGGGTAAAATTACGTCTGTACACGTTTACGGTGCACTAATAAATGCAATTGCCGTAGGCTAATCCAAAGTAGTACACACACTACTTGACTAGCATAAAATGGTCTTCAACAAGAGAATATGCACCCGTAGCGCAACTGGATAGAGCATCAGCCTTCGAAGCTGAGGGTTGCAGGTTCGAATCCTGCCGGGTGCACCACCAAACATTTTTACTCCTAGGCATTAGCGCGCCTTGGACTTTTTTATACACCTTTATGCAACAACAAAATAGCGATATGCTCGACCTCGTCGACGAACACGATGAAGTCATTGGCACTATGCATCGCAACGAAGTTTACGAAAAAGGACTACGTAATTTCAGAGTAGTGAACTGCTTCATTGAGAACTCAGAAGGTAAACTATGGATTCCACGCCGTGCTCCACATAAGCGAATTTTCCCAAATGGCTTAGACATGAGCATGGGCGGACATGTAGACAGCGGCGAAACGTACGACATAGCCTTTAAACGTGAGCTCAAGGAAGAACTAAACTTAGATGTCGAAACAGAAGGCTATGAATACTTAGGAAAACTTACCCCCGAAGAACATAATGTGTCCGCATTCATGCAGGTATACAAAATTCATACAGATACAGTACCTGCGTACAACCCAGAAGACTTCACGGAAAGCTTTTGGCTTACCCCCCAAGAGTTAATGGAAAAATTAGCCCAAGGTGATACATCAAAGGAAGATTTACCAAAACTTGTAAGACATTTTTTCTTAACCTAAATGCAAATAGTTATACTTGCGGCAGGCCTCGGTCTTCGCCTGCGACCATTTACCGAAACAAAACCAAAAACTTTAATTCCTGTGGCTGGGAAACCACTATTGTTGCGCACCCTTGAATCACTTCCCTTAGATGCAGTGAGTGAGATCATCATTGTGATTGGCTGGCTCGGAGAACAAATTAAAGCAGTCGTCGGCAACACATACGCAGGCATTCCAGTGCAGTACGCGCTCCAAGAGCCACTCAACGGCACTGGAGGTTCTGTACACGCTGCCAAGCATCTGTTGCACGACAAATTCCTCGTACTAAACGGAGATGACATCTACACACGTAAAGACCTACAAGCCCTTGCAAACAGTCCAAGCTGGGCACTACTCGGAGCTGCGACCACTCGCCCTCTCGCAGCAGCCATAGAGACCACACCAGAAGGAGTAATTACTGGCTTTTTGGCAAACCAAACAGATGCAGAAAAGTACATAAACTGCGGTGCGTACGCCTTAGACACTGGCTTCTTTTCCCTGCCTTTAGCACCAATCCCCGTCAGGAACGGCTCTGAATACAGCCTCCCCCATACACTCATCCAAGACCCGCAAAACTACCCTGTACGGCTATTCCCAGCCACCCAGTGGCTTCCCGTGGGCAGCCCCGAAGAGCTTGCCAAAGCAGAAAAAATAATGCAAAATATATAAGTCTTTTCCAAAATTACACTTGGGCCGAGGATTTGGCTTTGCAAACACGAGGTTAAGCGTAATTTTGAGAGGAGTACGGTATAAGATGCGTAAAGCTTTGGCGTAGCCGAAGCTGAAAGCATTAAATACTGTACGACGAGGGTTGGTAGCTCAGTTGGCAGAGCAGTCGGCTCTTAACCGAAAGCGCGTGGGTTCGAATCCCACCCAGCCCACCAAAAAAAACACCGTGAGTATACGGTGTTTTTTATTAGAAACTTTACTCAAATAACTAAACTGATATACTAACCACATTAAAGAGTAAACTACCATGGACCTACAAGAATACAGTACAAAAGCTCTTCGCACCGACTATAAAACATACGAAGACTTTCACACAGGAGATGTATCTCCACGACTTGATTATGGAACAATCGGCTTAGTTACAGAAGCAGCTAAAGTTCTAGATATTGTTAAAAAAACAAAAAAGAACTTAAGCCCTCTGAACCGTGAAAAAATAAAAGAAGAACTCGGAGATATCCTTTGGTACATGAACATCACTCTTGATGAACTGCAAATGCCATGGGAAGAAGTCTTGCAAGCCAGTCTAGATAAAATTGATAAAAAATACCCCACTAACGACACAGAAAAGACAAAACTTATTCGCAACAACTAAAAGCACCCCCTCGGGTGCTTTTTATATAACGCAATCTCCTAACTCTTCTATTTCTTCTTATTCTTCTAACTCTTCTAACTCTTCTCTCTTATTCCTCCTCCGCCCCTGCTCTCCCAACAGGCGTAAAAGGGTTTCTTCCTACTGGACGCTCCGGCTCGTAAACCTCACCTTTTTGGATTTTTTGTAGTACGGTATCATATTT
>CAZZBG010000033.1:0-4811 GCA_964652865.1 uncultured Candidatus Saccharibacteria bacterium | reverse complement strand
GCTCCGGCTCGTAAACCTCACCTTTTTGGATTTTTTGTAGTACGGTATCATATTTACCAAAATCTACTCGAGTGGAAATAACCTGCCTCGCGCCAATATCGGAAAACTTATATTGATACACCGTACGCACAATACCTTGGATAACCCACACATCAAAACCTGCAATAACTATGCTTAAAAATAGCAGTACTGCAGTTTTGCTCAAAACTCGTTTGGTCTTGCTGGCTCCTTTTTTTGGTCGTAATTTTTCTAAGAATGCTGGTAACTTCATGTGGGTAAGCTTATTTACGCAAATATACTGTTGCAGTCAAATTAGCATTGACCGTGTCTTTGGTTGACGTCGCTACGGTAATGGACCGAACGGTAAAAATCGTGCTAAAGTGCTCCAAGAAATCTATGTACCCCACAACATCTGCATATGCTCCGGACAACCGAAGTGTTATTGGTACGACATACAACTCACTAGTAGTTTTTGCTTTTGTCGCTGCAGCAACCGTACCAGAAACAGTGAGGCTCAGATCGACCTTCATTTTCTTTGCCCTGTCTTCCAACCGTGCGAGTTCACTAACCAACGTCGTATCTTTACTAAAGAAGTCATTGGGCTGAAGCACCTTACCGGTGAGTTCTTCTAAATCATTTTTTGCTCGTTCTAAATTATCTCGCTCTTGCCGAAGCTCTAACACTGTTTTCTTCTGGTCTAGAATCTTCGCTTGCCTGCTCAGTAAAGTCGCTTGCAACTGCGGCACCACGAGCAAAAACATTACAGCCATCCCAACTGCAAAAACAATAGCGCCAATAATCAGTTTTGGTTTATATGAAATTGTGTGCATACATTACTGTAACAAAGAATCTTTAACAGTAAACGAATAGTGAAAATTTATATCGGTAGGCTTAGACACATTTTCGAGAGGGTAATCAATATTGGAAAACTTATCTGCATTCGCTACTACTGCGTCATACAGCGCCAGTACATCTTGCCGTGTTAACCCAAAGCCTTGCACCGTAACCACCTTTTTTACGTTATCTACTGTAAAACTTTGAATTTGTACCCCAGCAGGGACAAGGACCGTAAACTCGCGCAACAGCTGTGACCACTTCGGCGCTGCCGCAGACAAACTAATATAATCTTCTATGTACCCATTAATCGATTTTACTTCTCGCTTTATCTTTGCAGTATCCTCAGTCGCTGCAGAGGTACGCAACTGTTCTGCTTCTGCTTGCAGCCCTTTCTCTGCAAGAGCAAAATACCATGTCACAGAGAAAAATAAGATGATAAGAAAGAGGAAGCTAGCAGCCCCAAGAATATACACGCGCAACAGTGCTCGGTACCAAGCTCGTAAACCGAGTTCTGATTGACTTTCTTTCGGGAGTAAGTTGATTTGTTTTTGTGTCATACCATTACATTCCTCATTGCCAAACCTAATGCTGCTGCATAGGGAAGCACTTTCGTTCCCGAAAGCTCTGGTGGCAAACTAACATGTACATTCACTGTTGGGTCACCAACTGTTACTTCGAGTTCTGGATACTCAGGAAGATTCGCTTTTACGTATTCCGGCAACCCCGCAAGCCCTGCCCATCCTCCAACAAACAAAAGTCTATTTACTTTTGCAGTGGAATGCTGGGAGTGAAACACCATCACTTTTTTTATTTCTGATACCAATGACTCGAGCACGGGCAAAATAAGCGTTTTCAAATTTGGATACTGTTCTGTGTTTGCAAAGCCCACCGTTGCCTTAATCTGCTCTGCGTCTTTTTGTGATACTTGTAAGCCTGTTGCTATTGCTTCGGTAATCTGCGAACCCGCCACAGACAACGTAGAAGTAAATTGAATACCGCCAGATTGTACCATGACCAAATCAGTCGCTGATGCTTTCATATCTGCCAAGAGCACTGCGTCAGTATTGCCTACTGCCACCAATGCCCGAGCCAATCCTTGTGACTCTACTTCCACCGCCACTGGCGTAACCCCTGCCTGGTGCAAACTTTGTAAAATTGGATCGACATAACTTTTTGGCGAAGCGACAAGTAATAAAGCTATCTTTCCTTCTGACTCGCCTAATTTTTGCCAGTCCAAATACACCTGATCAATTGGTACAGGAATGTAGCTCTCCGCTTCAAACGGCACGGCTGCTGCGATTTCGTCGTCAGACATAAGCGCAATATGGATTAAGCGCACAAAACATCTTCCTTCAGGCAGGTTTATTGAAACATCTCGAGTAGAAAATTTGCCAAAGCTGGGTCGAAGTAATAAATTTTCAAAGAGCCGCGCCAGCCCTTCTACATCTGCACGGCCTTCTGCATCAAAAATGGTTTTAGGCAAATCCACTTGACCAAACCCAATGACCGTTGCTGCCGTTGCGGTGCCACCCAACTGGACTGCACGAATATGCGCGTCGCCCAACGCAACACCGATTGGCCTTTCTTCGTGTGAAAATAATTGCGGAATAAGTTTCATTGTATTGCAGAACCTATGTTATAAATTGGGATAATCAACGCATACGCCAAAGCCCCCACAACCCCACCAATAACCAACAGCAAAATTGGCTCAATAATAGACGACATGTTCTTGAGTGTCGCATCCACTTGTGCTTCAAAGTGCGCAGCGATTTGCCCAAGAATACTTTCCAAGTTTCCAGTCTCTTCTCCCACCTCAAGCATTTGTACTACCAACACAGGGAACAACCGCTCGTGAGATGTCAGCACTTCTGTGAGCGCCTTCCCAACCTTTACACGCTCTGCTGCGTCCTTGATTGCTGCTTGGTACAGCGTATTTGGAATAGAATCTCCCGCCACATGCAGCGCTTCTACAATCGGAATCCCACTCTTGAGCAAACTAGACAATACGCGCGTGAATCGAGCAAGGTTAATTTTAACCACTAACGGCCCAATCCCCGGTGCCACGATTGAGGTACGGAACAAAATTTCACGACCAACTCGGCTGCGCAGTGCTGCCACCAGCGCTATCGCAAGCACAACAAGCATTGCAAACACGAGCACAATATTACCCGACATAAAGTCGCTCAAGCCTACCACAATACGAGTTGCAAACGGCAGCTGTCCACCCATTTCTTTAAACACAGAAGTCAATTTGGGAAGTACAAACATGGACATGGTAATACCAATCAGCACCATTGCAACCACGATGACCGAAGGGTAAATCATTGCCCCACGCACCCGACTTTTCAAATCTGCTTCGCGCTCCAACTGAATACCCAACTGTTGCAAGCTTGTTTCTAAATTCCCAGACATCTCCCCTACCTTAATCATGTTCACAAAAATCCCAGAGAATACGTTGGGGTAATCTGCCATTGCTTCATTGAGCTGCCTACCATTTTCCACGCCTTGCTCTAACGTCTCAAGTATCTTAGAGAATCTACCATTATGCGTCTGCTTAGACAAAATGCGTATACTCCGAGACACCGGGATACCACTTTTTAACATGAGCTCTAAGTTTTCTACAAAAGTCAGTTTTTCCGATAGCGCCACCCCGCGCAACCCTTGCAAGAACTGCAAGCTGGACCCGCCCTCCTTCACCTCTGTTATTTCTGTAGGAGTCAAACCTTGCTGTTTTAAGTCATGACCCGCAGCGAAAGCAGAGGTAGCAACAATACTCCCTTGATCGTGTGTCCCATCAACCTTCAGCGCTTTGTAAGTAAATTTCGGCATCTTGTTATTGCAAATCGCACAGTGCAAATTGCAAATTATATCTACACTTTTTCTGTAACCCTCTGTTCATTTTGCAATACGCAATCACACATATGCAATTCATCATTCTTTCGACACACGCAACACTTCGTCGAGCGTCGTTTGACCAGTTAAGGATTTAATAAATCCATCTTGCCACATAAGTATCATACCATTGTTCGCAGCCGTCTCTTGTATTTCTTGGGCAGTGCGTTTGGCAATAATCTGCTCAGAGATTTCTGGAGTCACTTCTAATAACTCATGTATACCTATACGTCCCTTGTACCCAGTCGAACCACACTTCTCACACCCTTTCGGAGCACGAAACTCTAAATCTTCAAACTTCGTTTGGCCCTCCTTCAACATGCCGCGCTTTTCGTAGAGCTTCATGATTTTGTCTAGATCAAACTCTTTTGCCAACATCTGAATATATGCCGCATCTGGTTTAAACGGTTGGTTACATTCAGGGCAGAGCACACGAACTAACCGTTGTGCCATGACTGCATTGGTCGTAGATGCAATCAAATACGCCTCTACACCAATATCCAGCAAACGAGGAAGCGCCCCCGCAGCACTGTTCGTGTGCAACGTAGACAACACCACGTGACCAGTCATAGCAGCATGCACCGCTTCTTCCGCTGTTTCTTGGTCACGAATTTCACCAATCATAATAATGTTTGGATCTTGTCGGAGTAGTGCACGAAGCCCAATGGCAAAAGTCAGTCCAATTTTTGGATTGACCTGCATTTGGTTAACGCGCTCCATGCGATACTCTACTGGATCTTCGATGGTCGAGATGTTCACGCTCGTCGTATTGAGCAAGGTTAACACAGCATACAACGTCGTAGATTTACCACTTCCGGTTGGCCCCGTGACCAAAAACATACCGTGAGGCTTGTGAATATTCCGCTCGACAATTTCGAGCTGCTCGGGCAAAAACCCAAGCTGCTCCAAGCTCATAGCTTTACTTGATTCGTCCAACAAACGCATAACGACTTTTTCCCCGTCGAAAATAGGAATAGTCGAGACACGCAAACTGTATTTATATCCGTCTTTTTGTACTTTAAATCGTCCGTCCTGAGGTAGCCGATGTTCGTCTATCTTTAAATCTGACAACACTTTAATAC
>CAZZBG010000032.1:5922-8724 GCA_964652865.1 uncultured Candidatus Saccharibacteria bacterium | reverse complement strand
GGGTTCGTCTTTAGTCGTGTCTACGACAATGCAGCAATCCTCTTTGTAGCAGTAGCATTTTCCAGTGTATCAGCACTGTTTTCCTACTACTTCTCCGATTCTATTACCCTTGCCATGTCCGGCGCCAAACAAGTAGACCGCAAGACTGCGCGCGACCTCTACAACCTTGTAGAAAACCTCACCATAGCCGCAGGACTCCCTATGCCACGAGTCTTTGTTATAGAAGATACTGCCATAAATGCATTCGCAACTGGTAGAGACCCGAAACATGCAGTTGTTTGCGTAACCACTGGTTGTCTTTCAAGGCTTACCAAAGTAGAACTCGAAGGCGTGCTCGCCCACGAACTTTCCCACATTGGCAATTACGACATCCGTTTTATGACGCTCGTAGTTGTTCTGGTTGGTATGGTAACACTCCTTGCCGATTGGTTTATCCGCATTGGTTTGTGGGGCGGGAGAAAACGAGATGATCGCGAAGGTGGTGGGCAAATATTTGCCATTGTGGGCATTGTGCTTGCTATCCTCTCGCCAATCATTGCCACACTGATTCAATTTGCAGTTTCCAGACAGCGCGAATATCTAGCAGATGCTTCCGGTGCGCTACTCACCCGCTATCCCGAAGGGCTCGCCAGTGCGCTGGAAAAAATTGCCGCCGACCAAGAACCGCTCGAAGCTGCAAACAAAGCAACCGCCCACTTATACATCGCCAACCCACTCAAAAACCAACACGACGGCATTGGCTGGTTTTCTGGCATGTTCAACACCCACCCACCGGTTGCCGAACGCATTAAACGCCTCCGCGAAATGAATTTGTAAGCACGGCCTTACTCTAGAGATTTACAAAAACCCTGCACACCAAACGCAGGGTTTTTTATTTAAGAAGCAAGTGCCGCATGAATCGCCGCAGAACGAAACCCACGCGCTTGAAGCTTACCGAGTATTTTTTGCTTGTCTGTAAACGCAAGTTCGGAAAATGACTCGACGGTATGACCAAATTTTTGTAACGCACGCACCACCGCTTGTTGTTCTTGCACAAGTCCAAAGCCATCTTCTAACGCATGTGTAATAATGCTGTTCGGAATCCGTTTTTGCAGCAGCTTGGCTTTGGCGTGGTGGAAGCCATATGATTTTACTTCTGCAAAACTCCGTACCAAATTTTCTGCATACCGTGCGTCATTTATATATCCTAGTTTCCGCACGTACTCCAAAGTCGATTCCACCACAGAAGCAGTAAACCCTTTTTCTACTAACTTTTGTCGCAACTCTGCTTCCGACTTCCAAGCAACCTGCAAAACCCGCAACACATACCCTTGCGCTGTCACTTCCGATTCTGGTTGTTTTGTTCGTACAGTCTTTCCCCACATATACCAATACTATACAATAACTAGTTCCTAGTAACTAGTCGCGAGGCAAACAGAACAGTCGAACGTCTTCGTGTCTTTACGTCAAACGGGAAGTACCGTAACGAGTTGCGAGAAAGAGAGAAGAACTAGGAACTAGGTTGTAGTAAGACGAGAAAAGCTTTCTAGCTTTTCAGCTGCAAGAAAACAGTAACGAGAGGAGAAGAAGGTTGTAAAGTCTTCAGGTCGTAACGTCTTCACGCCAAACAAAAATTAAAAATTGAAAATTAAAAATTATATGCTTCCTACTCTCTACCCTCCCTCCTACGCTAAAGCTTCGGCGGGCTCCGCTTTTCGAAGCCTGTCTAATTCTTCTATTTCTTCTCACTCTTCTCTTTCTTCTATTCACTCCCTTTCTTGACAGTTATCACTCTCGTTGTTAGACTGACAATGCATACGTACCCTACCCAAAAAGGCTCCGCTGGTACCATATGCACTAGAGAAATACCTTATGACAAACTTCAACTTTATTTTAGAACGACTTTCATCAAGAGCAAAAAACGCGCTCATAGCAGCCCAGATAATTTCCGAAGAGCAACTCTGTGACCATATTGGCACAGAGCATTTACTCTATGGAATTTATGCAGAAAAAAACTCTTTTGCAGCAGAGATGCTTTCCCGCTCACAAGTCAGTGCAGAAAAAATTAAAGCAGAAGTTGCCACGCTTAACGCGAACAGCACTATCCCCGCATGGAAGCCAATACTTTCAGAAAACCTGAAAACCGCCATAGAGCGCGCTGCGATTGCGGCAAGCCAATTTGGGTACCAATTTATTGGCACCGAACACCTGCTCTACGGCATTATTTCTTCCCCTGCCAACAAAGCAAAAACACTTCTGCAACAACTTTCCATAGACAGCCACGAACTGGAACACAGTTTGCTTGCAGTGTTTGAAAATATTTCCAAATTCCCCGAAGGGCAGCAAAACGAAAATATACCTAACAACCCCGCCATGGCACAAGCTGGAGCACAGCCTGCGCGAGGTAACGTCCTAGAATTTTTCACTACCGACCTCACCAAAAAAGCAGCAGCAGGAAAAATCGATCCGGTCGTTGGCAGAAAAGCAGAAATCGAACGTATTACATCCATATTAGCCAGACGAACCAAAAATAACCCCGTGCTTATTGGCGAAGCAGGTGTTGGAAAAACAGCAATTGTCGAAGGCCTCGCCCTTGCCATTAGTAAGCGTGAAGTACCAGATATTTTGCTCGATAAAAAAATCTTAAGTCTCGACCTTGCACTCGTAGTTGCTGGGTCCATGTTTCGTGGTGAGTTCGAAAACAGACTCAAGCAAATACTGGACGAAGCCAAAGCAGACGAAGATATCATTCTATTCATAGACGAACTGCACACGATGGTAGGCGCAGGTGCTACCCAAGGCAGTCTCGATGCAGCCAACATC
>CAZZBG010000032.1:2393-5822 GCA_964652865.1 uncultured Candidatus Saccharibacteria bacterium | reverse complement strand
GCACACGATGGTAGGCGCAGGTGCTACCCAAGGCAGTCTCGATGCAGCCAACATCTTGAAGCCAGCACTGGCGCGTGGTGAAGTCAAAGTTATTGGCGCTACCACGCTTGCAGAGTACAAAAAATATATTGAACATGACGCAGCACTCGAACGACGCTTCCAGTCAGTACTCGTTGCAGAACCAAGCAAGGCAGAGGCACTAGACATCTTGCGCGGGCTCAGACCCAACTACGAAGCACACCACAATCTGGAAATTTCTGACGCAGCTTTGTCTGCTGCAGTCGAACTATCTACTCGGTACATTCAAGATCATTTCTTACCAGACAAAGCAGTAGACTTAATAGACGAAACCGCAGCATTCTTGCGCAGCCTGCACGAAAACTCGGCAGCACTTCGACAAAAAAAGAAAATCGAAGCCGACCTCGCCACCTTAGAAGAAGAAAAAACCAAAGCAGTGTGGCAGGGCGATTTCGTGACGGCTGAACACCTGAAAACCCAAGAAGCACGCCTGCAAGAACAAATACAGGGCTTGGAGAAAGACATTACTGCAGAGCGCAAGAAACCAGCACTCAAACTGACTGCTGAGCACATTGCACACACTGTTTCCACCATTACAAAAATCCCTCTGGAAACCCTCACTAAAACAGAGATTGGGCAACTAGCCACCTTGGAAGAAACACTCAAAGCACATGTTATTGGGCAAGACGAAGCAATTGGCGAGGTAGCCAAAGCAATTCGCAGAAGCAGAGCAGGACTCCACAACCCACGCAGACCACTGGGCTCATTCATCTTCCTTGGTCCGACTGGTGTTGGAAAAACCGAAACCGCTAAAGTGATCGCGCGCGAAGTCTTCCACGACGAATCTGCACTCATTCGAGTAGACATGTCCGAGTTCATGGAGCGTCACAATGTTGCCAGACTGGTTGGCGCCCCTGCGGGGTATGTTGGATACGAAGAAGGCGGTAGGCTGACTGAATCTGTACGCAGAAAGCCGTATTCAGTTGTTCTGTTCGATGAAATAGAAAAAGCACACGGCGACGTATTCAATATTCTGTTACAAATTCTAGAAGATGGCATCCTGACCGATGCGCAAGGAAAAACCGTGTCGTTCCGCAATACTATCATCATCATGACTTCTAACCTTGGCATGCAAGAACTTACCAACCAAGCAGCAAAGATTGGATTTGCAGATAAAGATGAACGTAACAGCAACAACACGCAACTATCCGAACTCACTGAGCAGTACGAATCACTCAAAACAGGCGTACTCGCACAAGTAAAAAAGCGATTTAAGCCAGAGTTTGTAAACCGTATAGACAAAATTTTGGTGTTCCGGCCACTTGGGCGAAACGAGCTCAAGCGGGTTGCACAACTCCAACTTATGGAAGTTGCCAAACGACTCAAAGAACGCCACATTAGCCTGAAGTATCCAGCGACACTCGCGAAGTTCATTGCCGAACAAAGCTATGATCCTGCACAAGGCGCACGGTTTATCCGCAAAAACTTGGAACGTTTAGTAGAAGACCCTATTGCCGAAAAAATTATTCAATCGGGCATTCCTCCCAAGAGCACTGTAACTATAGAAGTACGTGGCAATGCTTTGCGCTTTTCCGTAGAGAAAGCGCGCGTCCGCCAATTGGTAGCAGTATAAATACAAGAGCAGGCACAGCGCCTGCTCTTTTGCATACCCATGAAGCAACTACTCAAAGATCTCCACGCGCTCTTCTTAGACACCATACTCCCCGTTCGTTGTGTTGTCTGCAAACGACAAGCTCCCGAAGCATTGTGCGCGCAGTGCATTGCGCAATGTACGCCTGCACGGCAACGATGCTTCGTCTGTCACAAAAGTAGCCCCTTTGGACTAACGCACCCCGCATGCTCCACGCGGACAAGTCCTGTACAATCTCTTGCTTTGTACGACTACAAAAACAGAGCGGTATCTGAAAGTATTATAATGGGCAAATACAACTTAATCCCCGATGTCTTTCGAGTACTCGGAAAACAGTGCGCCAGCCTGAACACGCTCGTCACACACGCTGCAGCGCACACCCTATGCCCTATCCCCTTACACCCCAGCAGACTTCGGTGGCGCGGCTTTAACCAATCCGCACTCATCGCTACAACCCTCGCGGAACAGTGGAATGTGCCATACACGCCAATCCTGAGACGCACCAAACGAACCACCCAACAAAAAAATTTAAACGCTACCGCAAGAAAAACAAATGTCGCAGACTGTTTTCAAGTCGACCCGAACGCCCAACTCCCTGCGTTAAACACACATATAGTTCTCGTAGACGACGTCTCCACGACTGGAAATACTTTGCACCAAGCAATCCGTGCCTTACAGGCTGCTGGATTCCGCACAATCTCTTGCCTGTGCATTGCCAATGAATAAAAAATCACCCACGAATGGGTGATTTTGTATATGCGGACTCTGTACTACTTCACAAAGGAGCCAATCTTGAAGCTTGCAAGAGCTGCTTCTGCTTGTGCTTGTCCACCATGCTGTTCATTAAACTGTTTGCTGCCATCGACACCACAGATTTTCGTAATAGCAGCTGGACCACCAGGATGCTTTGCAATCCATTCAGTTAGGTCGTACACACCACTGTTCACTGCAGTCCAGCAGCTGGAACGAGAGTTATGTGTAGCTACTTCGGCCATGGTGTAACTCGTTTTTGCCGTAGGGGTAGCAGTAGGAGTTACTGTGCCAACTGGAGTAGGAGTAATTGTGGCAGCAGGAGTAGCGGTTGCCGAAGGAGTGGCAATTGGTGCAATATCCATTGCTGTAGGGGTTGCACCCTGCATGACTGTTTCTGTTTTGTCATCAGTATCTTTCATGGAAGCGACATATGCACCTGCGCCCACCAAAACTATTACCAATGCTACTATTCCGGCTATTACATTTTTAGACATACGATATATACATTAATAAATAACAATATGCTTATTATATCAAATTAACCGAAAAAATCTACCCGACACAATCCCCACTACAATAGTTAGGTAGTCGTAGAGTAGACGGCCGTCTACTTTACGACCACAGGGAAAATCCATGCCAGATGTGACAGATGGCGCCCATCATCACACCTAAGTCGGAAGAGAAAAACGACTATACAAACGATAGTCATTTTACTAGAAGCGGAGGGGGGATTCGGTCACCCACGCTAAGCGTGGGTGTAGGCACGCTTAGCGTGCCACCCACGGCTATGCTCTGCTTCCTACGGTCGCATCGCATGACACCTAACGTGACCCCGCCACTCTGCACCGCTCCAAATGGTTGCGGCACATCCCGATGTACATCGGGGCGCTCTTTTCGAATCCCAACTCTCCTTATTCCAGAAGAAGCATAGCTACAAAGTAACTACGCTTCTTCTGGCGGAGAGAGGGGGATTCGAACCCCCGGACGGCTTTCACCGTCAGCGGTTT
>CAZZBG010000032.1:0-2293 GCA_964652865.1 uncultured Candidatus Saccharibacteria bacterium | reverse complement strand
TCTGGCGGAGAGAGGGGGATTCGAACCCCCGGACGGCTTTCACCGTCAGCGGTTTAGCAAACCGCCGCACTAGGCCACTATGCGACCTCTCCAGAACGTATCAAGCCTATTTCGCTACCTAGATATGGTAGCTAAAAAACACCCTCGCGTCAAAGTGTGACCCACACCCCCACCATTGCAAATACCCACAAAAACTAGGTATACTGAGCAGTAGAAACTACAGGCGATAAGCCCACTCTCTATGTCTTACTTTTTACACACAGCAGAACTCTCCACAGGCGGGCACGACAGCCTGACCGGCGAAGAAGCGCGCCATGCACTACACGCACGCCGGAGCAAAATCGGCGAGCACATAGAAGTACAGACACCTGCAGGACGCCGCTATGACTGCGTCATAACCGGTATACAGAAAACAACTTTAGAGTTTACGGTTGCACAAGAAATACCCACACCAGCAGAACCGGCCGTAGCCGTCACTCTTTGTCTTGCATATATTAACGAACAAGCGTTGGATATCTGTATCCAAAAAGCGACAGAGCTTGGAGCAGCAGCACTCACCATATTCCCTGCTGCCAATTCTCCCCACGCGCCCAAAGAAACAAAACTTGCACGTTGGCAAAAAATTAGCACCGAAGCAGCCAAACAATGTGGCCGTCGCTTCCCACTTACCATATCTACCAGTCAATCACTAGCAGACACGCTTACCACCACTTCTGGCGTCCGTATGTACGCAGCAGCAAACGCCCCTGCACCACTCAGACTCCCCACTCCTTCGCCCACCACAGTGTGCATCTGGGTTGGCCCCGAAGGTGGATTTAGCGCAGAAGAAATCCACACCTTCGAAATGCATGGCGTACATGCTGCGTCCCTCCCCGGCCACACCTTACGCTCCGAGACAGCAGCGATTACCGCGATTGGTGTTGCATTGAGTCAAGCCGCAGAAACCAGCACCACACCCCTGAGTTAACCGTATATTTCCAACATTCTGGCTCATTTGTAACAACATGGACAGTCAAAACGTCTACAATATCAGGAAAGAAAACAAAGTGCCAGAACGTTCTTTAGAAACTGGAATTTTTGAACAAGCGCAAAAAGGAGACCTTGAAGCCCTTGGCGTAATTTACGATCAGTACTTTGAGCGAATCTTTAAGTTTGTCTACTTTAGAACGAGCCACAAAGAAACAGCGGAAGACATAACTGAGGCGGTGTTCAGCAAAGCGTTCAAAGCACTCCCGACGCAAGATGGTGGTGCTGGGAAGTTCTCTGCATGGTTATTCCAGATTGCTCGAAATGCAGTTATTGACCACTACCGACAAAAAAAGGTGGTCATAGCACTGGAAGATCTAGAACACGAACCAAGTTACAATACCACCGTGGTAGACGAACTTGCCACACAGCACGAGCACCACATGCTTCTGAAAGGTTTAGACCAGCTCGAACCACTGCAAGCAACTGTGGTCAAACTCCGCTTTTTGGAAGACTTGAGCATCAAAGAAATTGCAGCGCAACTTGGCAAGACCCAAGGCAATATACGCATTATACAATTCCGCGCATTAGAACAACTCAGAAAACATATTAGTAAGCAACAATTGTGATATACGAACAGTTCCAAGCATATAGACTCGAAAAACGCCTACGCACACTAGGCGGTTTTGAGGCTGGAACAAAAGACGAACTGGTTACCCTAGCAGCAGCAATTTCAAAAATCCCAAAAGCAAGCTACCCTACCCCACACAAACGTCGCGCCTATTTAACCACCGCAAGCCTCCCCCATGTCGCTCACGGACTCCGCATGGCGACACTCGCCGGTAGGCTCGCTGGCGCTACTCTTGTATTAGGCATACTGACCACAACCGTCTTTGCGTGGGCAAGCAAACCAGGAAGCACTTTGTACGTATACAAAAATCGTACCCAAGACTTACGTCTAAAACTGGTGGCAAGCGAAACTGAAAAAGCAGACCTCCGACTGTCTTTTGCCGAAAGCAGACTAGCAGAAACACAAACGCTTTTGGAAAGCAACGCAGACAGCAACACCAAAACTGCAGCTATTTCCGCGCTCGCCAAACAAACAGAGCAAACAGTAGCAATTGTAAAACAAGTTGCTTTAGACCAAAAAGATACTGGACTACTGGACCGTTTGCAGACCATTACAGACAAGCAGACTGAAGTTATTTCCAGCGCCTCTGACCCAGCAGTGCAATCTGTTGCGCAAAGCGCTCTGAAAACTACCGCCGAAGGCACAAAGCAAATTGCCGAAACCAAACGCTTAGTTATAGCGGGAAGCGAAGCTGCG
>CAZZBG010000031.1:6293-8846 GCA_964652865.1 uncultured Candidatus Saccharibacteria bacterium | reverse complement strand
CGGAGAGCGATTGAGTGCCAGTGTGCTCAAAAAAGTTTTTGTAGCTTTCTCAAGTTACTAAAATTCGCTCTTGTAAAGGGTAAAAACACAACTATTGCCGCTCGCCGTTTGTGCGGGCAAAAACTTGGAAACGTAGCTCTAAATCTCGAGGAGGGGCTACAAAACTTTTCTTATCTGATACATACCAGATACGCACTCATACCCAGATGAGAAAAGTTTACCGAAAGAGTTCGCCCTAGGTGAGCTCTTTTATTTTATGTATATGCGAGGTCCGATTGTCGCGGTTCGGAACTTGGGACTGTTTTGCTTCTACGCATATAACGCAAAATAGACGGCCGTCCATTTTGCGTTATATGCATTTTGGAGTGACGTGGCTATGGGGTGTTACAGTTTGGTGATCATGGTAACGGGTAAGAGGTTGACAAAAGTGGGGGAAAGTTGTACATTCAGGTTTCGTGTTTTTTGCACGATGCTTGATTTCGAGAGATAATCCGCAATCTGCTTGTGGGTTATAATCGCAATCCGTTGCCATTTTTTTCAATGGCTATACAGTTTGGCTTTTGTTGCCCAAAGTAAAACTTGAGGTACCACATTTTCTTCTGAGGAGGAGGTTATGGCAAGTCCGACATGTCCAAAAGGTGGGTCCCATCAATGGACTACGCAAGTGTATAACGACACCAAAGCCGGCACAGTACGCAAGCAAATTGTTTGTAGAAAATGCAAGCAAAAAGCTTGAATCTTGATGGCGGGTTGTGTCAATCGCGCTGGTCTCAGTGATTTGTTAGTTTTGGTACGTTTGTAAAAACGTGCATGAGGGTTTCCCTCTAAGAACTAACAAACTGCTGAGGCCGTTTTTTTATTTGTTTGTGGTATACTAAAACTAGCTTTATTGTAGTGTAAAAATGAAACAAAACGACACTGGGTTACCAGAATCAATCCGTTCTACTCGGGGATTTGGTGAACGACTCCAACTGCAAAATAAAACTTGGGGCATGTGGTGGTACGAGCACAAATATTGGCTTGGTGTTTTAGCGGTGGTAGTACTTGCTGTGCTCTTTTTTGTGCGTACTTTGTGGCTCAAAGAAACCAATCAGCTGCCAGCCACTCCGGTGCGAACCGAGGTTGGTAGCGAACAGCTTCCTGCAAATGTGCCAACGGATTTGCCGTATGTGTACGCCGACCAAGTGATAGTGCATAACTTCGAAGTTGCTTCGGGGGAGGATACGCAAGGGGTGCGTAAGTGGTTGGTAGATGCAAAGCCATTTGATGTGTACTCGGTGTACAAAAATTATTTACAGAGTAACAGCTGGCAAATTTCGCTGGATGTGAGTGAGCAAGCGCAGTACTTGTTGGCTGGGCGTAAGGCAGATGTTACTCTGAGTGTTAGCATACAAACAGATACCGCTTCTGGTAAAACGTTAGTAGAAGTTGGAGGTCGTTAATTTAGTTACTTATGAAGATGTTTTCAAGAAATAGTTTTGCTCGATCTTTTTTGCTAGCTGTATCCGGCATTGCTGGTTTCGCGTTACTTTTGGGCACGCTATTCCCTTCTGTGCAACGCGCACAGGCTTTTGGAAATCCAGCAGACCAAGTTATTGACGTTGAAGTAAGATGTGAGCAAGAAGCGCATCGTAACGCTGCTGGTGAGATTTTTGAATGGGAGATACGAGCCAATGCAGTTGCAGAAGGTGCGCATCCAAATGCAACTGTAGACGTTGCGATTGGGTTGAATTTCGGGTCTGGTTCTGGGTCTGCGAGTGTGACAGTTATTATGCCTGGGGCGGTACTGGCTCCTTGGTCTGCGTATGCAAGCACGCACGAAGAGCCTGGTCTTGCAGGAAGCGGTAGCTCTTGCCAAGGCTCTGGTGGTGGCCAAGAGGCTGCGCCAGACCAAACACCAAAAGGAAATTTTGAAGCCGTCACCTGTGCGACTATTTCTGGTTGGGCTTTTGACCCAGATGCACCAAATGACTCTATTCATGTAGATATTTACCGTAATGGTCCGGTGGGGCAAGGAAGTTTTGTGGGTCGCTTTTTGGCGAACCAGCCGCGTCCCGATGTGAATGCTGCTTTTGGTATTTCTGGAAACCATGGCTTTAGTATTCCTACACCTGATGTATTCAAAAATGGACAAACACACCAAGTCTATATATATGGAATTAACGCAACGGCTGGTTCAGAGAATACATTGTTATCTGGTAGTCCAAAACCAATTACCTGTCCGGTAACGCCACCGTGTCCGACTGGTTTTCGTGTGGTAGCAGAGTCATACACCGTAGAAGTTGGTAAAACAACTCGAGTATTTGCTCCAAGCGGCTGGGTTGGGGGAAGTTTTAGCGGGCCAAGTGATAAAGTAAGTATTGCTCCCGTAGCTTCTGGTAGTAACTTTGCGGTGGTTACAGCAGTTGGGGCTGGGCTTGCAGAGATTTCTGGATCTGGCTGGACGACGACGACGGGTGCGAGTGGCTGCGGGCTTGAACCGACGACTATTTCTGTTGTACCCGCTGTGAACACAGGCACACTTGCGGCGCCTAATATTTCGGTGTGTGAACC
>CAZZBG010000031.1:0-6193 GCA_964652865.1 uncultured Candidatus Saccharibacteria bacterium | reverse complement strand
TACCCGCTGTGAACACAGGCACACTTGCGGCGCCTAATATTTCGGTGTGTGAACCTAATCTGAGTGGTATAACGACCGTGACTGCGACCGCTTCTACCTTCGCTGAAATACGAGTATATAATTCAAATTTGGCAGATGGGTTTGTGTTCGCCACAGTTCCTGCTAACGGGCAAGTAGTGCGTGAAACTGGTTCTTGGGTAAAAAATGGTACGGAGTTTCGCCTTGTCACCCCACTTGCGAGCGGGGTGGAGCTTGCGCGTGTTGCAGTGGTGGTAACGCAGCGTGCGTGTCCCAACGCACCAACAGTAGATATAAAAGCAAATGGGTCCGACGGTCCTGTAACGGTTGTCTCAGGAAGTTCTGTGGTGCTTACGTGGCAAAGTCAAAATGCAACACAGTGTCAGGCTGAGTCCGGTTGGACAACAAATACTGGAGTCGCAGGGCAAGAGTCTGTTGTTGTTGGGAGGCGTACGTTATTTTCGATTGTCTGTACCGGAGCAGGTGGCAGTGCGCGCGACGTGGTAGAAGTTTTAGTTACGCCAATACCTCCTGTGTTGCCTCCATTAGTAGACGCGTGGGTGTACAACGGTGCCACCGCACCAGCCGGGATTACTCCTGCATGTAACCAAATAGCAGCTGTGTGGACCAAGTCTGAACGGGCTGTGTCGGGGTATCGAGTGTATTATTACAACCCAGATACTGCATCGTGGGTACGATTGGTAGATATCCCAAATGCACAGCTACAACCTTTTGGTGAACGATTCCAAACAGTGTTTGCAGCTCCGAGTACTACGGTCGCGTTACGATATCGTGTGTATGCGTACTTGGATGCAGTAGAATATGTAGCCACCAGAGATGCGAGTGGTTCACCGTTGTTGCCGGTGCCTTGTGGCGGGTCAGCAAACCTTGCTCCGTCGAACAAAGATATTGTAAAAATCCGCTCCATAGATTTGTGTGCCGTCGGTGTGTGTAATCCGTATAACGACCAAGACAGTCCGGTCAAGCCAGCCTTGCCTGTGACCGAAGGGGACGCGGTGACCTTTGCTATTAATTTGGTGAATGGTGGCTCAGAACCAATCGCTGGTCCAATTGCTATTTCCGATGTGCTCACGAATATGGCCGAGCCAAAAAATGGTTTCCAAATTACTGCTTCTTGTAACAACCAATGTTCGGTTAGTGTCGATGGGTACAACGCAGCGACAAAAACTATTCGCATGACCGTAACCCCTGTAGGGAAAAATACTTTGGCTGGTGGTTCACAAGAAGTGTGGACCATTTCTATGGCTGCAGAGACAAAAGCACCAAGCAATAAACGCGGTCAGCCATTTCGTTTTCGTAACCAAGCATTTGTAAATGGGGTCACTGGCCCGCTACTTACTACACCATACATACTCGTGCTTCCAGTCGGAACGCCTACGATTGAAGAAATCCAATAACTAACCAAATTTGCATGAACGTACGAATTACAAAAAAAACAAGCGATGTAGAAAGTGCCGTCGCTGAACTCGAAGAAGTCGTTGATGTTGTCGAACAGTTAGGGGCCACTGGTGTGCACGCACGGAGTGCTCGCGTGGCGTACTACAGCATTGCTCTAGCGTTGGTAGTCATGCTGCTCATGGGGTGGCTTTCGACGTACTATGTCATAGCGACACAAACCGCACAAAGCCAAGCAACTGCAGATGTCTTGCAGCAAATGAATGCACGGTTGGTCAGTCTGGAAGCGGTAGTTCGTCCACGTCCACAACCACCACAGCAAGTGTCATTCACTCCACCAGCAGATGCACCACGACTGGGGGACGCAGCTGCGCCAGTAGAAATTGTAGAGTTTTCTGATTTCCAATGTCCGTACTGTGCTAAGTTCCAGCAAGAAGTGTACCCTCGCATAAAAGCTGAGTACGTAGACACAGGCAAGGCTTCTTTTGTGTACCAAGACTTTGCTTTTTTGGGTGAAGAGTCTACTCGAGCATCACTCGCTGCAAAATGCGCAAAAGCACAAGGGAAGTTCTGGGAGTACCATGACTACTTGTTTACCCAACAGTCTGGGGAGAATGCAGGGGCTTTGTCCGACGCAAAGCTGCGCTCCTTTGCAGGCAAGCTTGGTTTGCAGCAAGGTACATTTAACACCTGCTTGCAGCAAGGTACGCTCACGACGGTAGTAGAAGCAGAGACTGCAGCGGGGAGAGCTATTGGGATTACAGGTACCCCTACTGTTTTAGTGAATGGTAAAATGTATGTGGGGGCACTTCCTTACGAACAATTTAAAGCAGCGATAGAACAAGCGTTAGCTGAAAAACAAAAATAATTAGTACTCATATGAAGAAGGTCATTGTAGGCATAGTTATCTGTTCTGTCATATTGGCAGCAGCAACGTGGGTGTATGGTTACTGGCAAGACATGCGTGCTCGGAATAACCCAGCAGGGCAAAACCAAGCAAACTCACAAAACAGTCCTGTATCTGTAAAAAAGGGGGTTAAGCGGTTTACTTTGGCCGCTGTTGCGGACAGTGGTGTGCGGGGTGACGGCAGTATGACTCTGAAAACAGATCTTACTTCTGTGGGGGCGCGGTTAATAGCTGCTCCAAAGCTTGCTTCTGGAGAGCAGTATGAAGCATATGCAAAACAAACAGATGGCACTCTCGTATTGCTTGGCAAGTTTATACCCGTAGAGAGTAAGACAGAAGTGTTTTTGTTTGGTGGTGCGGCAGACGTTTCTGTGTACGATGTGGAAAAGTTAGTAGTCACTAAACGTGGCACTGGTGCACAACCGGGGACCATTGTGGCAGAAGCTGCTGTGCCCACAGTAGGCGAAGCTGTCCAGTAATAAGCATTTGTATGAATAAAAATAAATATATAGTTGGGATAGTTTTAGGGTTTGTCGTAATTATTGGGTTGGGTCTTGTTTCGACGCGATTGTTTCGTCCTAAAAAAAGTGTTGCGCCGAACGAGCGAGAGCAAGCTGCAGCTTTGCAAAATACTCCAGCACCTACTGGCGCGAGTGCTGCAGAGGCGCAGTTCGCCATTCCTCGGGTTACCTCTACCGAAACAATTACCACAGGGGAGTTGCCTGCAGCAGTGACTACATTTTTTGGAGAAACGAAAGTAGAAGGTAAAGTTGCTAAGGTGGTGTTTGAAGGCGGGAAGACAGGCTATGCCTTCCAGAGAGAAATTCCTAGTTCGCTTGTAACTTTGAATGCTTCATTTCGTTCTCGGTTGGTGGGGAATAAGTCTTTATTGAATTACAGGCTGGGAGACGCAACGAGCATGTTTGCATTTAAAACAGAAAAACCAGCAGGGAGAGTAGTAGTAACGCTTGTGCAAAAAGATGCAGCGCTTACGAATTTCTCTGGGTTTTTAATTCTTGAGTAGTTTGCCAAAATATAGTACACTTCTTCTAACGTATGAATGTACCACATGTAGGAATTAGGATAGGTCGGGTCGAGAGGGTAGTTTTGTGCGTTGTCCATGAAGTTTTGTTGTGATTTCCTTACGTAAGGCTGTGCGCCTTGCGTATTTTTTTTAATTTTCACAAAATACCCAATAAATACTCAGATATTGACTAATTTACGATTATATGCTATAGTTTGCATTAACATAAAACCGTTAGAAAAAAAGATTACCCTTGCTAGAAAAGACCTTGTTTTCTTATAAACAAGACCTTTTCCAGCAAGAGCACATAGTGTTTTTGCTACATTTTGTACATTTTTTATCCTGAGGAGGATAGTATTTTAAGAGAGATTTGAAGTGGTCCGGTTTGTTAAAAGTCTTTGCAAAGTAGTGTCTGTGCAGAATGCTTTCTGCTTTGGTACTACTTTGCAAATATATGCTTGGCTAGTCATGCGACTAGCTGGGTAAACCTTTAACGCCGCGGCCTCCCCAGCCGCGATTTTCATTTTTCTAGGAGTTTGTATGAAATCGAAAATCGTTCTTGTCGCGGTCCTCACAATGGCCGCATTGCTGTCGCTGAAACAAGTTGCTTTTGCACAAGAAAAGCCACTTACATGCAGCTTATCTGCATATACCACTATAACTGATCTACCAGTCGTCGCAAAAGCGGATGGTGGTCGGGGTGTGGACGCAGATGGGTATGGCTACTTTTTTACTGCTGATACGTCTGAAATGAGAACTCTTTCCAATTCAGCTGTCGCAATAAAGTATGCCGCACCTGGACTCAGGCATGTGTTTGTGATAAGCGTCGGTGGCGACATTGCGCTTTGTGGTCAGCTTTATGTTGAACCAAAACCGCCAACCGTCCCAACGCGAAATAATACACCTTCTCGTGAAGATTTGCCGAGTCGCGCTCCGCAAGTGGTGCAAGATATAACAGTAAATCTATCTGAACTTCGTCAAGAAGTGATCAATAGGTACAAGCTAGAGTCGGCGCCAGCTGTGCTCGGTTTGGAACCAGTCGGTTCCGAGCTTGCCCCATTTTTTCAAACGTACGCACCTCTCGACCCGGGTGTTGTCCTATTCGTCGCCGAAGACGCAGGCAATCTTATCGAAGTTGCTGCAAAGAAATTTAGCCAACAACTTCCAGCCGGGTTCCGTGTGTCGTTGAAGTCAGCGATTGAAGGTTTGCAAGGACGTGGCGCTTTAACGGTTTATTATGCTCCCGATACCGGGGGCTATGCTACCTTGAAGCAAAATGTTTCTTTCCCGCTCGATGGGCCGCAAACTGCGCCCGCAGGCCAGCTTCGGCTTTATGGCAATGGTCGCATGCCTTTGATTCGCCTAGTGAATGGCTATTCTGCTGGTTTTACAGCTGCGTATCCGTTTCAAATAGCGGGTACTGACATCAAAGACCCTCTGGTGGTTTTCGGTGGTAGATTAATCACGCCTTTACGCTACGGTGTTGATTTCGCAGCAGTTACAGGCCTTTATGCGGACCGGCTATATTTAGGCACTCGCGAACTTAATCCAACCTTGACGCCAAGAGGAGTGGTTACAGTTAAAGTTGGAGAAGTCTGCGCTTCAACTTATCTTGAACTCTTGGTTTCAGATCTCTCATTTGATCGGCAATAGCGATATTGCCCTTTCAACCCAGCCTTGAGCGAAGCTAATTTATTAGCATTCGTTCTCGGCTGGGTTTTCGTTTTGTATGTATTTGCATGATATACTTAAAGTAATCTTATACGTGTTAAATATATGCACTGCGCATTAAGCTATGACTCGTAAAATAAAATCAAGACTCAAAATTTTCTTACAAGCTTCTTTGCTTCTGGTCTTATTTTTGTTTGGTGTTTCAGGACTTGTTTTTTTTCATGTGAATACAGTTAAAGCGGCTGGGTCGCTTTCGGCTGCGAGCTGTACTATTAGTAATTTTCAATCCTACTTTAACCCAAATAGCACGGTAGGTACAGGTGATGTATTTTTTTCAATTTTAGGCTCTCCAACTCCTGGGTATAAGTTTGGCGCAGGTGCCGGTGGTACCGGAACAACTCCAACTGGCCAATGGGAACTTACCCCTTATTTAACACCTGGGTATACATTACCACCTGGTTTTAGTGGGCCAGGACCACTTACTTTTTTCTCAGGTACAGCAGTACTGTATGAATACCCTGTAGGAGGGGGTCCGGGAATTCTTGTTGACTCAGCACCTTTCAGCTGTTCTGCGCCGCCGTATACACCTCCTGGAACTCCACTGTCTGTGAGTTGTACTGCGAATGGTCCGACACCCATTGGATATAGCGATTTTTGGGGTACGTATGCAGAGACATGGGATATTTCTCTCAGTTGGTCTTTTGAGCCATATTCATCACCAAGCAGTAGCTACGGAACAGTTGGGGTTACGGGGCCGAATGGTGGCGCAAGTGATTCTGTCGGCACGTCTGCGAGTGGTACGAAAGTGCTCACCTATGAAGGGCCGTCCACTGGAAATCAAATTACTTTTACTGCAGAGTTATATCCAAATTCAGGTTCGAGCATAACTAGCACCTGTACTGGTACGAGTGCGTCCGTTACTCCGGTGGTGAACTTAGACGCCTCGCCAAATCCAGTGGATAATGGTAGTACAACAGTGCTTTCGTGGACGTCGCAGTATGCTACCAGTTGTACTGCTACCCAAGGTGCAGGCTTTTCTACGAGTGGTGGTACCAGTGGAAGCGACACTTCTGACAGTTTAACGGCAGATGAGTCTTTTACTGTGAGTTGTACTGGTCCTGGAGGTGCCGCGAGCGACTCAGTGTTAGTCGATGTTT
>CAZZBG010000030.1:0-9226 GCA_964652865.1 uncultured Candidatus Saccharibacteria bacterium | reverse complement strand
GCTGGCAAGGGTTATTAGCAATAGACGCAACTTCCCCAGGGTTTAACTGGACAGTAGACAACAATGCCACCAGTGGGTTAAACCAACATATCTTGCTGGATGGAGTAGAGCTCAATGGAGCAAATAAATTAGAAGTTACTATGCGCGCAGCGGCATCTGTAGCAACTATTAACCGGTTGTACCAGATTTGTGATTGGGTGTCTACGACAAGTGTAGACAGTGCCGCAGACGCGCAGTGTACTGGTGGGGGTTGGCGTACTATGAACGTGCGTGAGCAAAATATTACGCTAACCACGATCACGAACTATGTGTGGCATTTGTACGATGGGTATTGGACGACCAGTACAACGGGTAATACGAGCGTCTCCACTCCACTTTCAAACTTTGTATCAGCAGATGCCAACAAGCGCATTTTATTGCGTGTCTATTCGACGTCTGCGGTAACTGGCACGCACACACTAGATTTTGTGCAAGTGAATCCTATTATTGACCCCGTGTACTTTCCTGCTGGCTACACACAGCTTGCCGGTGGCTCTGTAACTACGAGCTATATTAACGCAACCAATGCTACCTTGGCAGGGCCATCTGCTTCGGATAATGTATACATTACTACTCCAGGGACTGCTTCGGCAATAAGTGATTTTTATTTATCCTACAAAAACATAGAGACGTACACCGGCATGAATACCATTGTGGTTGTTTCGGAGCAGAGTTGTTCGAACACAGGTATTAACGTAACACCAAAAATATACAATTTTAACACAACAAGTTGGGAGGATTTAACTACCGCAATTGCTTGTAACACTACGGATACTGTTCGGCAGTTTGCAAAAAATAACATTACCATTTCCCACTATGTCTCGAGTGGGGAAGTGCGTATTGGGTGGTATTTTTCGGGTAATAGTGCGTTACAAAATAGGATTGATTACCAGTACATCATTCTTGGCTCTACTAACACCGACAATGCTACGTGTGAGATTTCTTTTGGTACAGGCACAGCTTCGAACTGTGCGAACACTCGCACGCTCGACAGTACTCTCGCAACAGCTTCTACGTGGCAACCAGCGACGGAGTTAGAGTCTATTACATTTGGGCATACTTTTTATGGGCGTGATAACGATGGTGACGCTGCGAGCGGTGAATCTGGTGTGGCAGCTAATTTGTACGTTCCGGTGACTATTCCAGCTAACGCAACACCTGTCGGCATTGCCTACGCTTTTCGCTATAGGTCAAATTCTACGATTATGACGCTGAACCATGAACTGCGAGACTCTTCTGGGTCTAACGCGACCATTAGCGGTGGGTGGACGAGTGTGGGTGCAACCAATGCAACCACGACGTATACGTACACAGATGTTATTACGAACGGTTACTATTTGCAAAGTCCAGATGATTATTTTGATGCTGTTTCAAACACTATGCGCGTTCGTGTCAGGACGAACGCCAGTACTGCGACGACTACAGTAACGCCAGATTTAGATTTTACATTTTTAAGTATGCGTTGGATAGTGCCGCCGTCGACGGGGACGCTCGACGTCGACATTGTTGATAGCGGGGGCGCATCTGTAACAAGTCCCGCGGTTGCTATGGTTAATCGTTCGCTGTCTTTTGCGTGTCAGACTGCCACAGGAACATTGGGGACCAGTACGGAAAAGGTGCGAGTGACTAACGTTGCTTCGACTGGGGGGTGGATATTGAGTATTGCAGCAACGGGAGGAGATACTGCACAGTGGACAACAGGGGCTTTGGACTATGACTATAACGACAGTGGAGGTTTGAGTGCGGGCTGTGGTGATTCGGGTGATGCAGATAGTACGGCAGGGCAATTAAGCATTGACCCGAGTGGGGGAACTATTACTCCCCAAAGTGGGTGTGCGAGCACGGGTTTAACACTTGGGAGTGCTAGCGCGTTTAGTGAAGGTGCTACTTCGGATATCACTTTGATAACTGCATCAAGTGGGGCGGATATAAATTGTTACTGGGATCTCATCGGTGTAGCCGCAAGTCAGACATTGCCCAGTGAACAGGCCATTGGGTCGTACTCTTTAAACTTAACGCTTACCGTGGTAGCAAACTAATGCATACTCGTATTCGTACTGTTATTTTTACTCTTCTTTGCTGTTTGGTGGTTCTGCCCCACGTAGTTTTTGCTGCGACCAATACTGACTTTGACCTCACGATTTTGCCTGCGTACCAGTGTAGTGATGGGTTAGACAATGACTTTGATGGGCTTATTGACTATCCGAGTGATCCAGGGTGTTTGTCAGCACAAGGATTAAGTGAATACTCTGCTCCAGTGGTCCCGCCGACTTCTTCGGGTGGTACTGGCGTTGTGTTATTGCCAGATTTTGGGCCATTACCAGATTTGCGTATGCCATTTCGACCAGGGTTGGTCATAGCGCCAGATGTTATGCAAGTAGACCGTTACGCCACGTTGCCGAATGAACAAGGAGGTAATCGTGTGGTGCCAGTGTTTACCAATAACCGCCCACGGTTCGTGGGTAAATCAGATCTGCCAAATGCGCAAGTGGTGCTGACGGTGCGTGCCGATATTATTATTCGTGGTTCGACGTATACAAACGAACAAGGAGAGTTTGCATGGCAAGCCCCTGAATTTATTGGGAGTGGTTTATTTACACTGCTTGTTTCCGTCCAAGGACCAGATGGTACTGCGGCAGCAACTACTGCGCTTGAGTTTATTTTGGATATTCCAACTAAGACGCCAGAGTATCGGTTTACTGATTTAGGAAGCAGACCTACTTTTTTTGAAACAACACAGCCAGAAACACCATTGTTTGATATTTTTGTAAAGATTACTCCTGCTTCACACGCCGTTGGTGTTGGTGGGCTTGTTGAAGCGGTCGTAGAATTAATAAACTTCGGAACTCCAGATAGTTTAGTTGATGTGCCACTCCAGTACTACATTGAGGACACCACTGGGAAGCGGCTTATTGCATTTTCTGAAACTCGAGCAGTCAAGGGCAGGCTTGCAGTAAAAAAGATTTTTACGTTACCGAATACACTTGCTCCAGGAAAGTACGTATTGGTTGTGGCAGTGCCGAGCAGGGAGCAAATGGCGTATGCTTCAGATACTTTTATAGTAGAGGAGGTACTCGTGCCTCCGACAACAGAAATTGAAGCTGTGTTCCGCAGAGACTCGTGGATGGCGCAGGTAAGTACGGCAGTGCTTACATTTACTGTCTTTGCTTTATACTTACAATATACTCGCGTAGTAGGAGCGCGGAGTGTGAAGAAGTTCCATGATCCTGACGTGAAGAAATTTATTCCTTAACTACTCTTTTAACGCTATGCCTACACTTGTTTCCATAATCCCATTACTTGAAGTATTGCTACTGTCTATTTCAATCGTAGCGTGTTTTGACTCTATTTGGCGCACGACTGGACTTTTCCGGAGTGCGTTGTACGCGGTCTTGTGCTCTCTGGTGTTTACGTTAGCTTCTATTTTGGCGCAATATCTGACTGATCCGAAATTAGCAATCCGCGCCACTTTATTGTTAGTGCTTCAGCTGTGTGCGACAGTGGCAATTGCTATAGCCTTATTTTTATTTTACAAGCTCATAACCAAGCATTCGTCATAATACGATTATGTACTTATTTAAAATAATCTCGTTTCATATTCTGGTGTTTCTCGTTCCCACGCTAGGTATAGCAGGATTGATTTACAATGGGATTAACACCGAGGTACAAGCTCGATACATGGATCGCGTAAACTCGCTTGCTGCTATTCAGGAAAGCCGTGTCGAGGAGTTGCTTGCAGATTACAAGCGTGAGTTATTGCATCTGACAACGTACCGCATGAACGCAGTAGTATTGGAAAACTATAAACGAACCCCGAGTTCCGACAATCTCTTGCTTTTGAACCGCGCCCTACAAGACATGCGCTACTCGGGAGGGTATCGTCATACCTATGCGCTGACTCAAACGGGGATTGTGGTCGCTTCTACCGATAGCACTGCAGTGGGAACAGATATGAGCACAAAGGAATTTTTCGCAAATGCTAAAACTGAACCGGTTGTGCACCGCCTGTTCAAAGATGCGTTTGGGAAAATATACACCAGTCTAGCAGGACCACTTGTGCTTGATAATTTATTTGTGGGGGTGTTAGTTGTCGAACGGCCAGTAGATGATTTATTTGGTTTATTTCACGATCACTTAGGCTTAGGCCTGAGTGGTGAGTGGGGTTTGGCCTCGCGTACTGCTTCGGGCGACGCGCTCATGATTGTCCCTGGGAGGTTCGACAAAAACCCAAATAGTCCACTTGAAAGTATTTTAAGTAAAGAAGCAGAAACAGCACCACTGACGCGCGCGTTGCGAGGTCAAGAAGGGGTTGAGTCGAGCGGAACAGATTTTCGAGGCACGCCGGTCATTTCTGCAACTCGGTACATTCCTGAAGTGGATTGGGGAATAGGGGTAAAAGTAGATAAGGCAGAAGTACTCGAACCGTTGTATCGTTTGCGGAGCATCGCTGTTTCCACAGTGATTATCCTCTTTTTTGCCTGTGTCATTACAAGCTTGTATACGTATCGGCTCATGCGTCGAAAAGTCATGTACGAAAAATGTGATATGTGTCGCCTTGAGAAATAGTCGGTTTGGTGAGGTCTGTTTTTATACAGTAGGAAAGACAGCACACGTTTGTGTGCATAAGAGATGTTATGCAGTATATAGTAGATGTCCGTGAGCCTAGTGAGTTTGCGTCCGACCACGTGGAGGGCGCTTTGAATATCCCTTCAAGTAGCTTACTTGCAGGAGCGCCTGAGCTTTTGACTGTGCCTAAGGCTGCTGAACTAATAGTATATTGCAAAACTGGTACTCGTTCGGCTTTGGCTATTGCGTTGTTTCGTGCGCTTGGGTACGAAAACGTTGTGAATGGTATAAATAAAGAACAAGTACGGATGTGGTTGGCTTCTGGTGAAAAGCTAGAAAATACGGTAGACTAGGAGCACAAGTAAGAGATTTGTTTAATTCTATGGAAGCAGAACAAAGTATAGAAAAAGAAGTGGTGCGACCAGGTACCGGAGCAGTTGCGAAAGCTGGCGATACCGTATTTGTGCATTACACAGGAAAACTAGAAGATGGGAGCGTGTTTGACTCGAGCGTGACGCGTGGTGAACCGTTTTCGTTTGTGCTTGGCTCGGGTATGGTTATTCAGGGTTGGGATATGGGTGTTGCAGGTATGCAGGTAGGAGAAAAAGTATTGCTCACCATTCCGCCAGAGCTCGGATACGGCCCTATGGGTTACCCGCCGGTCATTCCACCAAGCGCAACGTTAGTGTTCGAAATAGAGCTGCTGCGCATTGGATAGTAGAGTACAACAAAAACACTTTCAGAAATGAAAGTGTTTTTATCTTGCTAGTTTGTACCAACGGGCGAGTGAGTGTGGTGAGAGTCCAGCTGTGTACAGTGTTTGCAGGAGTATCCACAGGGCGAGCGTTTTGAGGAATGCGTGTTCGAACCGTCTGCTGGCTGTGCGCGCAATATCGTGTAGACGCACTCGCGTGCCGTAGCGCTTCAGCCGTTTGTAAAATTCGAGGTCTTCGAACAAAGGGATTTCAGTAAAGCCATGCATGGCACGAAATATATCGGCTCGCACAAAAAAAGCGGAGTCACCGTAGGCGATGCCGAGGTAGTGGAGGAATGTGTATAGTTGTGTGACTATGCGCGCAGCAAGTGATGTCCCCAAAAAGCGTAACCGAAAGTTGCCGCCACAGATGTCTTGTGTCTTGCATGCTTGAGTAATGCTTTCATATGCGCTGGGGGGAAGGATGGTGTCTGCGTGTAGAAATAAAAAAACATCACCACTTGCTCGTACTGCGCCAAGGTTGAGTTGTGCGCCTCGGTTGCGTGGGCCTTCGAGTACTATGCAGCCAGCTTGCTTCGCTATGGTAACAGTAGTGTCGGTGCTCCCTGCGTCTACTACGATTATTTCACATGCAGTGTGTAGTGCTTGCAGTGCGGCAAAGGTTCGGGGGAGTGTTTTGGCTTCCTGTAGTGTGGGAATAATCACCGAGAGTTTAACCTTGGCTTTTGAGCTGGACATAGACTTGGATGAGCGCTTCTAAAAACTTTTCACTGGTTGGAGAACCTGGGGTGCTGATTGCGAATGCGTGCAATGCGGAACTAAACTCTGTGAGTAATGGTTCTGCCTGTATAGAGGCGAAGTCCATTGGTGTTTGGGGCGGATTTTGGCTGGCGAGCGATGTGACCAGTGAGTTCCACAAGAGTCCAGATCCAGCAAGGGTGCTAAAGGCTTCTGCAATTGTGTGTGCTGCATTGGCCCAAATTGGGCTGGGGTTCTTTTGTGCGAGGGTTTCTGCGGCAGTCTGGCACAGAATGGCTTCTGTTTTGGATTTGGCGTAGAGCTCTCGTCTTTCTGCTTGGGTGTGAGGGGAAGCAGGCGTGGTTATGTGAGTGTCCATGGGTGCTGAGTATTAGGAAATAAAAACCCCTGCGAACATTGCAGAGGTGGGGGGAAACGACTATTCTCCAAGTATTACTACAATGTCTGTGCTCGGTAGACTTTCAGCTTTGGGTAGGCTGCCAACAACTTCACCACCGAGTAGTTGGGCAAGTGTTTCGGCAAGTGGGGCAGCTTCGGGGTGGAGTGAGAAAATAATAGTTTTGGGATATTCTTGATTTGCTGCGTTGCCTATACCTTCTACACGGAATGATTTATTTTTGGTGATTATGTCAGAAGTTTTCTTAGCAAGTCCAGCTACTGCGGTGCCATTGCGGATTTCTACACTTGCGGTGACGGCTTCTGTTTCAGTTGGGGTGGGGGACACTGTAGTCAGAGCGATGGAACTGTTGGTAGTGGTTAATTCTGCTGAGTTAACTAATAACTCTCTGGTGGGGCTATAGAGAAATACTTTGTTCGCAGCACTGTAGACAAGTAGTTTGTCACCCTCGAGTGCGCCTAAGAAGAATGCGTCTTTCACTGCGAGTGCTGCGGGGTTGGTTATGGTTTCTATAGTGGGGGTTCCAGAAGGGAGAGTTGTGGTTTTGGCTACTGCTTCAATCAGTAGTTCTTCGGTGGTTTTTTCAACAATAGTGTTGGTGGGAGTAGGCGTATTCTCTGTCGTTTTTTTCGGCATGCCCCAGAAATAATACGCGCCGCCTCCTAACGCTATGAGCAAAAGCAAGGTAATAAAAATCTTACCCGTTGGCTTGCTACCGCCCTTGTATCGTGCTGGCATGTCTGACAAGATGCCGCCTTCGCTTTTGAGACTGTCCATGTCGTCAGTCTTGCGCGCAGAAACGGTAGTACGTCGTTTTGGCAGTTTAGTTGTTTGTTCGTTTTGTTCCATAAGATAAAGTAAATAGTTGCTTCTATATTATTGCACACTGTAAAAAAACTGCAATCATTTTTTCTACTTTAGCGCAGTTTTAAAAAGATAAGCTTATTTAAGATAAATATTTATATTGCAAATTACACATTACGTATTAACGCATTACGAATTGCGTATTGCGTATTAACGAATTGCGCATTCGGGTTGCTAATTCTTCTCACTCTTCTATTTCTTCTGATTTTGGATTTGTTTTGCTACTCCCTAACCCCTAACCCGCTACAATGCAGACACACAATGGCTATACAATCATACGAGCATATAAACATCTAAACAATATGGTGCTTTGTTGCTTATATGCTTACATGTTTTCATGCTTTCCTAACTCCTAATCCCTTGAAGCTGTTAGCTAGGAAGCTTAGAAGCTAAAAAGCTCTGCCTACTCTCTATTCTCTACTCTCTAGTCTCTTCTCTCCCCATTTGCTACTATAGTAGTAATGAAACGACTTATACAATTGCTCGAAGATACAGATTTAGCAGGGTTAGCGTCTCGAAGCCACTTGCGATTAGGGGTGGAAATGGCAGATGCAGGTGCAGTAGAGCAGGTGCAGTCTGGGCCCTTTATTGCCCAAGCAGTAGTAGCGTTCCGTAACGCGCAGAACCGAACAGTTCGGTTTGATGCAACGCCAAAGGGGTTACGCTTTAAGTGCAGTTGTTCTGCGAGAAAAAATAATTTTTGCAGTCATTTAGTTGCAGCTGCTTTGGTCTTGCGTAGACGCATAGAGTAAAACGCTGCATAGTGAGGTGTGTATGAACACGCAAAAAAGTGAACAGGTGCGCACAGTGACCGGTGTGGTACAACAACTGGTCTACAGCAGGATTTTATTACGGTTAACTTCTGGGCAAGTTATAGATGTCGATGCTTCCCAAGCAGCGCTGTATCGCAAGAATGGTTTACCCATGCTATTCACCGATATTGCGGTCGGAAATCGTGTACAGGTCACGGGTAAGGCTTGGTCAGATGGCAGTATGACTGCTCAGAGGGTGCGAAACTTAAGCCTGTATCCACACGCGGGTACGTTTGCCGGTAAGATGAGTAGTGTAGATGTGCTCGGTCGGACCTGTACGATACGCAGCACACTCTATGGTGAGCAGCAGATTCTGTTTACTGCGGATACGGTACTAACGGTAAAAGGGCGTGAGTCTGTGTTGGAGGCAGTAGAAGTGGGGATGAGTGCTGTCGTGCGGGGTGTGTGGGAACAGACTCGTACTCGAGTGGTGGCGCGCAGTGTGCGAATTACCTTTCGGCTTTTAAATATAGACATTACTGGAGCAGTAGTTAGTCAGGTGGGGTCAGATTGCACCGTTGTGGTTGGTTCTGCACTCTATGCTGTGCATACTGCTGGGGCAGTGTTTCGGGGGTTGTCCGAAGCGGCAACCGCGGCGCAGTTAGTAGGGCGAACGGTGCGAGTAGTTGGGAAACATATTGCAGAGTCGTTGTCTGTTACAGCGACTCGAGTGGTTGTATTGCCAACGCGTATATAGCACAAACATGGTACACTTATAGAAGAGAGTTGTGGCATGAAAAAACAAAACAAATTAGACTATTCTACTGGGTTTAGCTTGATCGAGATTTTGGTGAGCGTGACTATTTTTACCATCTTAACCGTTGGTGTTTTTGGGGCTGTCTCTGTGTTGCAGAAAAGTGTGAAAGCAGCACGAGAAAAAACAATTCTATCCAGTTTAGTTTCTGCTGACTTAGAGATTGTGAGAAACTTGCCGTATGTAGAAGTGGGGACAGTACAAGGAAACCCGAGTGGTGCACTGCCCGATGCGGCAAACCCTCGTACGGCGACAGTGGAAGGTCGGACATTTTCTATATACTACGAAGTAACCTATCGGGATGACCCCGCTGACGGAAC
>CAZZBG010000029.1:0-9731 GCA_964652865.1 uncultured Candidatus Saccharibacteria bacterium | reverse complement strand
ACTTCTATTTTAGATTTGGAATTACGAATTATGCATTGCGTATTACGTATTTCAGATTTTGGATTTCGTATTTTGACAAGCTAACAGCTAGAAAGCTTGAAAGCTAAAAAGCTCTGTCTACTCTCTATTCTCTATTCTCTATTCTCTACCCTCTGCTCTCACTTCCTGCGTGTGGATAAACCGTCTGGTCCGAAATTTGCCTCGTGGTATAGTAATGATAGGTGTGGCGAGAGAATGTGCCGTGCTGTATAACAAAACTTTTTAAACAAACAAACCAAAAAGCATACGCATGGTTTGTTTTATTTTTTATATATGGATCAAGACCAATTACAAGCGCTGATTTCTGAAGCAGAGCGGCAAGGTGGAGGGTTGGTGTTGCGCGTAGGCGAAGCGCCCCAAGCAGTAGTGTTGAGTGTTGCAGCGTACTCGGAATTGCTTTCTGGGAGAACTGGACTTGTGCCAGAGTTAGAACCACAAGATGGAGTGGTGACTGAATCGCGGGTGACTCCAACGAAAACTATTTTAGTAGTAGGTGGCGCGGGGTATATTGGAAGTGTGCTTGTGCGAGAGCTGTTGGCTTCGGGAGTGCGGGTGGTTGTGCTGGACAATCTTTCTTCGGGAGTGCGCGAGCAGATGCCTGCGGGTGCGGTGTTCATTGTGGGAGACTTGGGTGACGCAGCACTCCTGCGAGATATATTTACGGAGTATGCAGTGAGCACAGTGGTACATGTGGCTGGTGTGCATGGAGTGGCAGATGAAACAATGCTCGCGCAAGAGTTGTTGCGCAGTGCTACTCGCGCATTGCAAACATTGGTCATGGTCATGCACGAGCACGGCATTACTGACTTTGTGTTTGCTTCCGATGTGTTGGTAGGGGAGGTAGGTCAGTCACAACCGGCTACCTCTGGGGTGCAATCTACTACACTCCCTGCCCACATCGAAGCGGCGTTGCTCGCTGAGTCGGTACTGCGTTATGCGAGCAGCTTTTTAGGGCTTCGCACGGTGGTGGTTCGTTTGGCCACGGTAGCGGGAGCAGTGCCAGATATGGGTGTGTATGGTAGTTTTCACCGACATGGGTTTTTGGCGCAAGTGTTGCGAGTGGCGCGGGGTGTTGGTTCTTCCGTAGTTATTCCTGGGGGTGATTGGAACACCAACGACGGGACGTATATCCGTGACTACGTCTTTGTGGGAGACGTGGCAAAAGCGCTTGTTGCAGTAACTCAAGCACCATTGAGTGCTGGTATGCACGTATTTCCTTTGGGCAGCGGAAAAGGGGTGAGTGTGCGTGAAGTCATTCAAGCAGCGGCAGAGTCTACCAGCCGCATGATCCCCATGGAACTTGGACCACGGCAGGAGTTCGATACCGAAAGAATCGTGGTAGACGCGAGTGCATTTAGAGAGGCATATAGTTTTGTGCCTGCCCCAAAGACCATCCATGAGCTTATTGCTTCTGAGTGGGTCACTCCAGCGGTATAGCCTATATTCTGTGGAATATGCTACCATGTAGGTATATTATTGATATTTTCGTATGCCAAAGCTTTCTGTAGTAATCCCTTCGTATAACGAAGCGGCACGCATTACTCCTACCATAAAAGAAACGGACGCCTTTTTGTCTGCGCAAGGGTATGACTATGAAATCCTAGTCGTAATTGATGGTGCAAAAGATAACACTGCAGCAGTCGTAACTGAGCTACAAGCGTCTGTGCCGAAGCTTCGTGTGATTAACAACCCAGAGAATCATGGGAAGGGGTATGTCGTACGCCAAGGGATGTTGGAAGCGACTGGAGATATTCGGTTGTTTATGGACGCGGACAACTCCACGAAAGTTGTGCATATCGCAGAGTTTTTGCCATTCTTTGCACAAGGTAGTGATATCGTTGCAGGTTCGAGACGTATTTCTGGAGCAAATATAGCTGTGCACCAAGGGTTTGTGCGAGATTTCCTTGGCGGTGTGTTTCGATTTATTGTGCACACGATTGTGCCACTGGGGGTCACCGACTCACAATGTGGGTTTAAAGCATTTACCGCTGCAGCTGCAGAAAAAGTATTTCCGAAGCAAACTATTGATCGTTGGGCTTTTGACGTAGAAATTTTGGCAATTGCTCGACAAATGAAACTAAAGATCCACGAAGCGCCAGTGGTGTGGGTTAATGACGGTGCGAGCACGGTGCGTTTCTCTGGTATGGTTCACATGTTGCTCGAAATTCTAGAAGTGCGCTGGAATTTGTGGACAGGGAAGTACAAATAGGGCGAAGACGACAATCCGAAATCCCAAACTCGAAATACCAAAATACAAACAAATTCCAAACTCCAATTTTCAATTTTTAGTTGGTCTTGGTTTTTTGGGATTTAGTTATTTGAAAATTGTTTGTATTTTGGTGCTTGTTTTTTGATATTTATTCAGTATGTATAAGAAAATAATTTGTAGTATTATTGTACTTGTTTCGGTGTTGGTTACCGCACAGCCTGCTACTGCTGCTGGTTTTTCAGTGGCGCTTGATGCGACAGATCCGGGCTTTACGAGTAACCCACAAAACGTAGACAAGCAGTGGGCGCTTTCCAAAACGAGATTTATTGATGCATGGAACAAGACCACAGGGAGTAATCTTGTAAAAGTAGCGCTCATAGACACTGGTGTAGACCAAACGCACGAAGATTTGCGTGAGGTGTCGTTTGCAAATGGGTATGACTTTGTTAAGAATCGACCAATCGAAGTGGGGAGCGATTCGGACGATAACGGTCACGGCACACTTATCGCTGGTGTGCTTGCAGCTACGCCGAATAACGGATTGGGTATTGCAGGGACAAACTGGAAACTGACTTTACTGCCAATAAAAGCACTGGACTCGACTGGTAATGGGAGTTCAGATCAAATCGCCAAAGCAATTCGTTGGGCAACTGACCAAGGGGCAGACATTATTAACTTAAGTCTCGGGGGTGTGGGATTTGGACAAGATACTGGCTTGGCTGATGCGGTGACGTATGCATTTCAGCGCAATGTCGTATTGGTCGCCGCGGCAGGTAATGACGCTGCAGCTGTGGGGAAAGATTTAGATATAGAACCTGTATTTCCAATTTGTGATGATAATGGTGAAAACATGGTAATTGGCGTTACCGCGGTAGATGTTGACGACACAAAGCCTGGTTTTGCAAACTATGGTAAATCTTGTGTGGACGTTGCAGCTCCGGGGAAGCGAATTCTTTCGACCATTGGTCGCGATCCGATTACGGGGGCGATTTCTCCTAGCTCATATGCCTACGCTTCTGGCACTTCACTTGCGACTCCATTTGTCAGTGGTCACGCAGCATTGTTGCGGGCGGTGTACCCCGATGCTACCAACAGGCAGATTCGCGATCGTATAATTGCGTCCACCGATCCAATAGATGTAAAAAATACTACGCAGTGTAACGGCACCTGTGCTGGCAAACTTGGTTCTGGTAGGATAAATGTAGTTGCGAGTTTTGCTGGTCCGATTGTGCCTGAGGCTTTGGCAGAGGGTGACGTTGTGCAGGTTAATGAGAATGGCGTGCTCTATGTAATAAGTGGTGGAAAGCGGTTGCCTCTGAGCGCGTTTGTCCACCAACAAAAGTATAAAGGTGTTGTGCCCCGAAAAGTGAATTTGTCTTTGGTGCAAGCATTCCCCGAAGGGCAATTTGCGCCGCCTGCAGATGGTACGCTACTCAAAAAAGCCAACGAGTCCACTGTGTATATGGTGGTAAACGGGTTAAAGTCGCCAATTTTGTATTCTGTTTTTGTGGCGCACGGTTTTCGATTTGACCGAGTATCTAGCTTGCCGGAAGCGGAGGTGGACTCGCTCTTAACAGGAAAGTTGTTAGCGCCGCCAGACGGGACGCTGGTGCGAAGTCGTACTGGGCGAACGGTGTACTGGGTTGTTGGCGGTTCGCTCCACCCCATAACTGCTTCGTTTTATCGGTCACGTGGGTTGAATATTTTTCCTTTGTCGTACTATAGCGAGCTGGATGTTCGTGGGTTTCCGAAAGGGGAGCCGTACTTGTAATATTTTTCTGCTTAACCATGGCTAATGTGGTTTTGTATGGTCTATTTTTGCTAATCTCCCTGTATACTATGTATACAGGGAGATTTTTGTTTTATGAAACTAATTCAAACGAAACGAGGCGTAGCGGCAGTAGTGCTCGTGGTGGTGTTGTCGTTGTTTGCGCCAGCCCAGCAGATTTCGGCACAGGCATTTGATCCGAGCTTTGACCCTAACACGCTTATCGCAGACAGTGTGTTTTCTGACACCGAGACATTTGGTGGGGCTGCAGGTGTCCAGAAATTTTTAGAAAGTAAAAATAGTGTATTGGCTAACACTTCGCCAGAGTTTTTAGCTAGGCTCAAAGAGCCGCAGTCCACCACTTTAAAAAAGGCTTTGGGGGACCCACAGCCCGAGTTGACTCGGCTTCGCACGGCGGCTGAGTTAGTCTGGGATGCGTCACGCCAGAGCGGGATTAACCCCCAAGTGCTAATTGTGACTCTGCAAAAAGAACAGGGGCTCATTACAACGCGCCAAAGTGATTCGCCCGAACGGCTACAGCGCGTATTAGATAATTCACTTGGATTTGGGTGTTTGGAGCGCAGTGGTTGTGGTTCGCTCTTCCCTGGATTTTATTTTCAGCTGTTTGGAAATCTTGATTCCGCCGGCAACCGATACATGGGAGCCGCGCGTAGCTTAATGGCATGGTTTAACGTACCAGAAGGACGAGGTCCAACTTTGAATGGTAAGACTGCTCGGGTAGGCGAAGTCATAGAGTTACAAAATACGCTGGGTGGGTTTGACGGTGTCCCAGAACGCCAAACCATTATGCTCAAAAATCGCGCAACTGCTGCCTTATACCGTTACACGCCACGTGTATTTAATGGAAACTATAATTTCCAGCGCTATTTTACCGCGTGGTTCAAATACCCGAATGGAACGGTGATGAAGCTCGAAGGTGATGCGGTGACGTACATTATCCAGAATGGAAGTAGACTTACCCTGCCACAGTTTGTAGCGGCGGCGAGGGGAATAGACATGACAAAAACAATTACTGTTTCACCGACGGAAGTAGCGAACTACCCACTCGCAGGTATACTTGGTCCAGCTGACAACACAGTTGTTGTTACTCCAAACAGTGCTCAGAAGTATGTATTTATTGATAACATCAAGCGGCCCGCGTCTGACTTTGTCATTGCGCAACGTAAGCTTAACCCTGCAACTGCATTAGTAATGACGCCTGCAGAGGAGGCGCTTTTCAAGGTGGCTGATATTCTTACGCCAACAGATGGCACGGTCATACGTGGTCAGAGTAAGCCTGAGGTGTATCTTGTGAGTGGTGGAAAGTTGCAAATGTTTAGTGGGTTTACTTTTGCGCAGTATGGAGCCGCAAAGCAGCTTTCAGTGGTGCCTGATGCGGAGATTGACACCTACCCCAAGAGTGGGTTTGTGCCACCTAAAGACGGAACGGTTGTAAAAGCATCTAACAGTGCTGCCGTTTATGAGATGGCGCAGGGAAACAAGCATCCATTTACAGCCGAGGTGTTTAAAAATCGGGGCATTGCACCAAAGAATGTGGTCATACTTTCGCCCGACGAAATTACTAGTTTCATTACCGATGGGTATGCAGTGCCAAAAGACAAAACATTCTTTACTATTGCGGGAAGCGCCCAGTTGTACTATTACCGCGAAGGGGCGAAGCGAACAATTTCTTCGTTTGTCGCAAAACAGCAAAAAATTACACCTGACTATACCTTTAGCGCGGACGAAGCAAACACATGGTCCGACGGCACACCTGTACCACCACGAAACAATACTATTGTGAAAGGTGATGCAGACGCTACGGTGTATATCGTCTTATCTGGGCAGCTTCGGCCACTGACCTATGCGGCGTACCAAGCAAGAAAAATTACTCCAAAGAAGATTTCAGTGCTGCCACAAGCAGAGGTGGATGCGTATGCGAAGGGTGATGTGGTTAGTAAGTAGGTGCTAGGAATTAGGTGCTAGGTATTAAGGGCTAGGGAGATGGTAAGTCGAAGATCGTCACGTCGTAATGTCTTCACGCCAGAAAAAAATACAACCGCTCAGCGGTTGTATTTTTGTTTAGGTATACTTTTTCTGAGCCCTTAGCCCTGCTTTCCTATCTACTCGCTACATTTAAAGGGTTACTGTTGAACACTTGGACTAAGCGGTGAATCTTGAGTACGTAGTTCACTGTTTCGTTCCGTAGAATTGCTCTATCGAGACTATCTCGCTCAGCGGTGAGTGAGTTGAGGGTTGCTTGTTCTGCGCTCAGAGTTTTTTGCACAGCTGCTTTCTGGGTTTTGCCAGTTGTTTTCTTGAGCTTGTTTTTTAAGCTGTTTACTACTGTGTTTTGCAGTGCTATTTTTTCGTTGAGCGGGGAGAGCTTATTGCTGTTGTCTTCGTACCATGCGGTGCCAAATTGTCGCGCGGCATTGGCAACTCTGGCTGGTCCGCCGTTGTATGCGGCAACGCCATAGTCGAAAGCGTGGCCACTTAAGAAGTACTCGGGGGCTCGGTCTTGGACAGCTTTAATGTAGTCGTCGAGCAAAATAAATGTAGCTTTGACCGCGTTGGTATGATCGCGCATACCAGCAACAAAATTTGGAATAAGTTGGGCGTCAGGGTGACGTTTGACGAGTGAGGCGTACGTTGAAGGCATGAATTGGCTAATCCCTGCAGCGCCAGCGCTCGAGACACTGTACTTCCATGTTTCACCTTTGTTGCTTCCAAGAAGTATATTTACCTTTTTAATGAGCTGTTCTGTGTCGGTAGTGTTTAAAAACTCTGTCGTGTCCATATGCTCGGCGTACAAGAGGGCGCGGACCAGCTCTGGTTTAATGGCTTCCGGAATGCTTTTCCCAGGGACGCTGACTGAGTTTTTATTTTGCAGTGCGGTAGTGGCTGCGGTAATGACGCTGGAGAGATAGGCGTTACCAGCTTGGCTTACCCCGTCGTCGAGTAACTCTGGGGAATATGGTGTGTAGATACCGTCGTAGAGTGCGTTTTCGATTGCTGCTTTACTACCCGTTTCTACCGGCGAAATAAGGTACTTGAGCGCTACTACTTTGCCGTTGGCTGGGGTTTGCACTGAGAATCGTGTATTAACACCGTTGAATCGTATTTTTGTGATAGCGAAATTTTTGTCTGGGAACTCAAACGAAGTATCACGCTGGATTGCTGCGGTAATACGTATTTGATTTGTGGCAGGGTCAAGGATTGCCAAGGCAAGATCTTTTGCGTCTAGCTTGTACCCAGAAAGTACTTTGGTAGTCGTTTTTTTCTTCTTTACTGTTTTTGTTATTGTTTTGTACTGTGGTGAAATAGAGTAATTGAGCTTGACCGGCTCAAGCAATTTTCGTGCTTCATCTATTTTTTGGACTAAATTGAGGTCAGGGGCATTGCTGCCTGTGTCTGCTGCTACGGTATTTTGACTGAGAACAAAACTGACGAGAACGAGTGAAAGAAGGAGTTTTTTCATGCTTTTAGTATATCACGTGAGTGCTCTTGAAAATTGAGTGTGGGCTTTCTGCTGCGGAGCGCTTCTGGTATGATTATGCATATGGCAACACCATCTAAAAATATTTTGTGGCTTTCGGTATCTCGGGTGCTGGGTTTAGTTTTGCTCTTTTTTGCGTACACACAGTTATTTCGTTACTTAGGCCCGTTTGGTACAGGGCAGTACCAGTTTGTGCTTTCTTTGGTCACAATTTTTGGTGTGGTGATTGATTTGGGGATTTCGCAGTATGTGACCAAAAAAATTGCAGAAGAACCAAAAGAAGTATCGAAGCTATTTCACACGTTCTTTGCTGCAGAAGTATTTTTGGCGGGCATTATTTATGCGCTCATGGTGGCGTTTGTGTTTTGGCGTGGGTACGAACCCGTGGTGCAGCAAGCGGTGATGGTGGCGGGGGTTGGGCTGTTTTGCTATGGGTTAACGACGCCATTTCTTTCGGTGCTTTCTGCGTTTCAGGATTTACGTCGAGTAGCCGCAATAAATTTGCTTGCTTCGGTAATTAACGCTGTCATAATTTTTTCTGCAATTCATTTCCAGCACTACATTGTGTTTTTGGCGTTGAACCAAGTGGTGTACGGTGTGGTGGCTTTTTTCTTGTACCGGCATTTTGTAAAGGCATATGTACCGCACATGCACTTGTGGGCAGTGTTGCAGCATGTGGACTGGAAGTTGCTTAAGAAAATTTTGGTTGCAGCATTACCATTTGCGCTCCTGGTGAGCTTTAGCACGGTGTATAATCGCATAGACATTGTACTTATAACGAAGCTACTTGGATACGCAGAGACGGGGTTGTACACAGCGGCGTACAAAGTGGTGGATTTGACTAACTTTTTCCCTGCGGTAGTGTCACACGCGCTGTACCCAGTCTTGGCAGCCCTCATGGCAAAAAATGCGCTTTCAGAAGTGCGGGGAACCCTGGAAAAATATATGCGGTTTATGGTGGCACTGGCTTTGCCCATGGCAATGCTGGGCAGTCTTTTGTCCAAGCCACTTATTTTGATTTTAACCAGCGGTGACGCGCGATTTTTGCCCGCAGCACCAGTTTTGTCTATTTTGGTGTGGGCGATTGCCATTTTGTTTATTTACGTAACTGCGAACTCTTTGGTAGTGTCGCAGTTAACGAAGTGGGCAGTGGTGGTCACGGGAGTAAACGTGGTTATAAATATTGTGGGCAATGTAGTGCTCTTGCCGTGGATTGGCATTCGGGGAGCGGCAATCATGACGGTGGTGTCCGAAGGATTGCAAGGTATATTTTATTTTTACTTTATTTGGAAACACATAACTCATTTTTCACTGGTGCAAGCATTTGCAAAGCCACTTGCAGCAACACTCTGCATGGGCGTGTTAGTCTTTGTGCTTCGTGACATGGTGGCGTTAGGGTTACCAGATGCAGCTTCGGCAAGTCAGATGGCAGTCCTCGTTGCAAAAGTTGCTGGTGTTGCTCTGCTTGGTTTGACTACGTATGTTGCGGTGCTGGCTGCAGGGAAGTTTTTTACCTCCGAAGATATTGCTTTCGTAAATCGCTTTGTGCGCCGCGCGTAAATCTGTTGGGTGGCTTCTCTTGGCTGTTTGTCTGTATGCTTTATGTTACGCAATCCTATTACTTTGCTGGTATAATTTTGAGAGCGATCTCATAACTTTCTTATACCTAATTTAGACGGCCGTCTCATTTAGGTACATTTATTTATACTATTTTGCCTAGTAATTTGTTATTGGCGGTGTGTTAGTTGCAAGAAACCTAAAATTCTGGCACTGTAAGCTCAGGTGTTTTCACTTGATGCTAAAACTCGGAAGGGGGTATTATGCAAAAAGCAGGTGATCCGTATTATAGGGGTGGTGTTTGTGTTGGGACGTGGGAATTAATCGGTGGCAAATTAGTTGGCGTCGTTGACCAACAAGTGAGTGAAGTTTTTACTACAAAACATAAAGTAGTTTCTGTCACTGAGGTACGCTCAAAACCAATTCATCGAGGTCCGATAATTGCGCCGCGTAATCAACCTCACAGGGAAGGGGAAGAGTGGTGCGCAGATTGTGCTGGTTATCATTTTCCAGGACATCACCGATTTACGTGAATTTGCGTTCGGTATTTTTATCTCGAGGTTGCAAGCGCGACCTCTTTTTTCTTGATATACTGTGTATATGATTATTGGCATAGAAGCAGAACGGGCGAATAGTGGCCAGAAGACGGGGGTAGAGCA
>CAZZBG010000028.1:8366-9742 GCA_964652865.1 uncultured Candidatus Saccharibacteria bacterium | reverse complement strand
AAAGAAGCAGGGCTCTCCGTGGACGAAGAAGAATTTAAGGCAGAGTTTAAAAAGCACCAAGACTTGTCTCGTACTGCGAGTGCCGGTGACTTTAAAGGTGGGCTTGGTGGTACAGGCGAAATCTATACTCGCTATCACACCGCAACGCACTTGCTACAAAAAGCACTCCGTATTGTGCTGGGTGAAGACGTGTGGCAGAAAGGGAGCAATATTACCGAAGAGCGTACTCGGTTTGACTTTACCTTTGGCAGAAAAATGACAGATGAAGAAAAGCAGCAAGTAGAAGACTTGGTAAATGCATGGATTGCTCGAGACTTGGCAGTAAAGCGTGAAATGGTGCCTTTAGAAGAAGCGCGAGCTCGTGGGGCTATTGGGTTGTTTGGCGAAAAGTACGCAGATACTGTGTCTTTGTACACAGTGTATGACCCAAAGACAGAAGAGGTGATTTCACTCGAGTTTTGTGGGGGACCACATGTTGAACACACGCAGATTATTGGCAAATTTAAAATTCAAAAAGAAGAAGCAGTCAGTGCTGGCGTCCGCCGGATTAAAGCGGTGATTGAATAAGGCTTGATTTGCACCGCGTGGGGATTTAAAACAAAAAATGAATTTAGAGTATTACAATACGCCAGCGCCAGAAAGCTTGCAGGTGCAACTGCTTCCAAAAGAGTTACCGGCGTTTTTGTCGTATCGTCCAGACTTTGCGCTGTTAGAGGAGCTACAGAAAGAATATGCGCAGTACAAAAAAATTGTGGTGATTGGCCACGGGGGAAGTATTACTTCTTTTTTGGGTATGTACACAGCGCTCTGCACTCACTCTGGTGTAGAAGTGTTTTTCTTGAATACGGTAGACGCAGACTATATTGCCTCGGTGCGCACAGCGACAACACCACAAGACACGCTCGTGCTTGCTGTGAGTAAATCCGGAGAGACGATTACGCTGTTTGAAGTGTTGAGTCAGTTTGCAGACTATCCACTCGTGTGCCTGACCGAAGCGGCGAGTCCGCTGGCACAAGCGGCGGAAAAGTTAGGGGCGCGAGTGGTAGTGCATCCTGCAATCGGCGGTCGGTTTACGGGAGTGACCGAAGTGGGATTGTTACCTGCAGTGTTGTGTGGGGTAGATGTCGCTGCAGTGTTTGCAGGAGCGGCGGAATTGTATAAGCAGTTTCAGAAAGACAATCTTGCGTGGAAAGCTGCAAGTATTTTGTGGCAGTTGGAGCAAAAAGGGTTTGTAGATGTGTTTCTACCAGTGTACAGCAGAGGGTTGTATGGTTTGGCGCAATTGTTTGTACAACTGTGCCACGAAAGTTACGGAAAAGAAGGTCGGGGACAAACATTTTTAGCAAGTGAAGCGCCTGAGTCGCAGCATCATACGA
>CAZZBG010000028.1:6974-8266 GCA_964652865.1 uncultured Candidatus Saccharibacteria bacterium | reverse complement strand
GTAGACGCCAGAAATGTAGGTAGGCAAATTGCTTTTTGGCAGCTTGTGGCAGTCTATGGTGCGCTCCTGCGGGGTGTGGACCCGTTTACGCAGCCACAAGTAGAATCGAGCAAACTCCTGAGTGTCGCTAAGCGCCTGTCTCTACTCGGTTTGGCGTAATGAGAGCCGTTTGACGCACCCCAAGTAGCTGCTATTATGAATACATCTGTATAAGTAGTACCACTGTCCATGTACAAAACGCTGTATTTCAACATTGAAGATGACATAAAAACCATTACGGGCAGAATCCAAACCGAAACTCTGAGCGAGTTTGTTTTGGTGTTTCCGCGCAGGTCGTATATTTTTTCTGACCCGCTTAACTTAAAAATGCTCAAAAAGCAGCTTGATATTTTGAAGAAGCAAGCGCGCATAATGACCATGGACGAGCGGGGGCAGCAAGCCGCTACCAGTGCAGGATTTGCGCTCGAGCAGGTGCCAGTCAGGCGCCCACGAAGTGCGGCTTCGGATATGGCAGTTGTGGGTAGGCCAGCTGCAGTAGCAGTAGGTGCCGGAGAAACAGCCCCAGAGCAGCAGCCGGTAGTCCCAATAACGGCGCCAGCGGCAAAACCAGGTGTGGCGAAGACGGTACCTCCCACAAAGCCAATTCCACAAGTGCAAGTTCGCGACACTATATTTTCTGAAGTGCCACGGAAGTCAGGGGTAGAAACAGAACTTATTCGGGGCAGGGCAGAGTCAAAGCGCAAGACAGTACTTGCTGTGTTGGGTGCGGCAATTGTTCTTGCCTTGGTTGGGGTATTTGCTCTGGTGTTTGTGTTGCCCAGTGCAGACGTAACGGTAGTGCCGACATCGGAATCTGTGGTGCGCGATATGGAGCTCACACTCGCGGTGCAAACACAGACCGCAGATGTTGCCACGCTTGCGCTGCCAGCAATGTTTTCCGACGTGGCCGCTCCAGTCGAAAAGAAGATTGATACGCTAGGAAAAAAAGAAGTGGGCACAGCTGCTGCAGGCACGGTACGGATTTTTAATTTGACCGGAGCGCCTATTAACTTGCGTGCAGGAACTACCAAGTTGTCTGCTGCAGGTAGGACTTTTGTGTTCCGGAAGGACCAAAACTACATAAAAGCAGTAACGAAAGCAGGGTTGACCAACCCCAATGCAGGGCAGGTGGCAGAAGTAGTGGCAGAGGTAGCGGGTGACGCTGGTAATTTAGCCGTGGGTACAAAGCTAGAGATATCGAACCAAGTATTTGGGAATAAACCTGACCAGCTCTACGCTGTGGTGGAAGAGGC
>CAZZBG010000028.1:0-6874 GCA_964652865.1 uncultured Candidatus Saccharibacteria bacterium | reverse complement strand
GGCAAGCTGCAGGCTGTGGATAAAGACACTATGAATTTCCGAGTAAAGCGCTTAGATTTGGCCGGTGGTGAAATGAGCCTGATGGTACACTTGGAAACCCGCATGTTTAAAACGCTCGACACCAAAATGGTAGTCGACAAAATTCAAGGCAAAAAGGTAGCTGACGCAGAAAAAAGCCTTATAGAAACGCAAGATATAGAAAAAGTGAGCTTTTCTTTGTGGCCTAGTTGGTTTAAGAATGTACCGAGGCTCGCGTCTCGGATCTCTGTCACGTTGTCAGAAGAGTAGTTTGTGTGTTTTGCATAGTATTTTATTGACACATCTGCAGCTCATATGATAAAATAAGACATCTGTCATTTAACCGCATAAATAAGACTATTTCCAGCAGAACACCCGATTTTGGGAAGCGCCAGACAAATAAAGATGTGATCGAACTTGAGGGGAAGATTATAGAGAGCTTGCCCAATGCCATTTTTCGTGTCCAATTGGACTCGGGACAGGTGGTTTTGGGACATTTGGCTGGCAAAATGCGCGTGAATATGATTCGAGTTTTGCCGGGTGATAGGGTGATTATTGCAATGACCCCATACGACCTCCAAAAAGGCCGTATTATAAGAAGATTAAGATAATTCATCCACGGATGCGCCGATAACACGGATTGCATAGATTGGTACTGAGCCTTTGGCCGCTACTTGTCTGTGATATCCGTATGGTCCGTGTATTTGTGTAACTACTATGAAAGTAAAAGCAAGCGTTAAGCCGCGATGTAAAGATTGCAAAATAGTGAAGCGCTTTGGCCGAGTCTACGTGATTTGCAAGACTCCAAAGCACAAACAGCGACAAGGCTAGTGGACACGCCTGAATTACTAGTTTAGGCACACACTTGAAGCTCCGACGTAATTCACTACCCAATATTTATAATTTCAATTTTTATGGCACGTATAGCAGGGATTAACATTCCAAACGAAAAAAGAATAGAAGCAGCACTTCCATACATCTACGGTGTTGGTCCAAGCAATACCAAAGCGATTTTGACTGCAACAAAGATTGATGCAGACAAACGGACCAAGGATTTAACCGAAGCAGAGCTTGGGCTTATCCGCGACTACATCGACAAGAACATCAAAGTCGAAGGTCAGTTGCGCCAACAAGTGCTCTTGAACATCAAGCGCTTGAAAGAAGTTGGGTCTTACCGTGGTATCCGCCACATTCGCAGCCTTCCTGTCCGTGGGCAGCGCACCAAAACTAACTCCCGTACTCGTCATGGTAACGTCCGCCGCACTGCTGGCAGCGGTCGCAAGAAATCCTCTGACAAGACCTAATCGTTAAGGGGTTTATAAAGTTCATAAAGTTTGACGCATTACTTCAAGAGCTTTCCACTTTATAAACGTTATAAACTAATTTTTATGGCTGAAGAAATAGTATCTACAACTGAACAAACTCCGGCGGTCGACGCAAAGACCGACCTTGCTTCCAAGATTAAAGGTGGTCGCAAGAAAAAGAGTAAAGCAAAAGTAACCAAAGGTCGTATGTACATCACTGCTACATACAACAACACTATCATTAGTGTGACTGACCAAACTGGTAACGTGCTTGCATGGGGCAGCAGCGGTCGCACAGGGTTTAAGGGTTCTAAGAAATCCACCCCTTACGCAGGACAGCGCACCATGGAAGACTTGCTCACTCGAGTAAAAGACAGGGGTTTAGTAGAAGTTGATGTCTTTATTAAAGGTGTGGGAACAAGTCGTGAGTCTGCGGTACGTGCTTTGCAAGGCTCAGGAATGACCGTTCTGTCCATTAAGGATATGACCCCTGTGGCACACGGTGGCATTCGCCCAAAGAAAGTCAGACGTATCTAGTCTAACGCTCGAAACACTATTACTTTAATCAACTTTTAACTTACAGTATGAGATATACAGGACCACGTGGTAAACGGGCACGTCGACTTGGACAAGCCTTTACCAACAAAGAAGCGGCTGTATTGCGCCGCCGCAGTCAGCCCCCAGGGCAACATACCGACCCAAGAGGACGCCTTTCCGAATTCGGATTGCAGCTCAAAGAAAAGCAGAAAGCTAAGTTTGCGTACGGTGTACAAGAAAAGCAGTTCTATAGCTACTTCTTGAAAGCACAAAACAGACCTGGTGTTACTGGTGCAAACTTGTTGCAGATTCTTGAACAACGACTCGATAACGTTGTCTACCGACTCGGTTTTGCGGAAACGAGAGCTCAGGCTCGCCAATTGGTTTCCCACGGGTTCTTCCAAGTCAATGGCAAGCGTGTCACCATCCCTTCCTACTCGGTGAGAGTTGGAGACATAGTCAGCGTTGGAGCAACCAAGGCAAAGACCAAGTACATGCAAGCAGCAAAAGATAAACTGAAAGCTGCGCAGTGTCCTGACTGGCTCGATATGCAAGTCGCAGACATGAAAGCAAAAGTACTGAGCCAGCCAACCGCAGAAGACATGGATAAGGCGATTAATACGCAGCTTATCATCGAACACTATAGCCGCATTTAATAATTAAATTCGAAGTACGAAATCCGAAATTCGAAACAGTATATATTCGAATTTCCCAAATTCAAACACTATTAGTATTTGAGGTTGTGGTAAAAGAATTTGTTTCGGGTTTCGACATTCGATAATCGAATTTGTAAAAATTATGGAAGCTCTCTCTCTTCCCAATCAAGCCAAAGTCGAAAGTCTTGGCAACAATCGATATGCGGTAACTCTCGAACCTTTGCATCCAGGGTACGGGGTTACTATAGGTAACACGTTGCGTCGCGTATTGCTTTCGAGCATGCCTGGTGCTGCAGTCACAGCGGTAAAAATTCGTTTTGCAGATCATGAATTTTCTACTGTGCCAAACGTGAAAGAAGATGTTGTACAGATTATTTTGAATCTGAAGCAACTTCGCTTAAAGTGTTTCTCTGCTGAACCAGTTAAGGTGAGCATTAAGGTAAAAGGTGAACGCGTGGTAACCGCTGCAGACATTCAGACTGGTGACCAAGTAGAAATCATCAACACCGATTTGCACATTGCAACGCTGGATGGCAAAAATGCTGAGCTCGACATGGAGCTCACCGTCGAACAAGGACGAGGTTACGTTCCTGTAGAAGCTCGCGAAACAGAACGCCATGAACTTGGTGTACTCGCCGTAGATGCTATCTTTACCCCTGTACGTGCTGTGTTCTTCGATGTTACCAACGTTCGCGTTGGACAAATGACCAACTTTGAAAAGTTGTCCATGAACATTGAAACAGATGGTACGCTGACTGGTGGTGAAGCAGTAGACATTGCTGCACACATCTTGGTTGACCACTTTAGCATGTTGTTTGGTGGGGCTACCCCAGCGCACGTCGCTGCTCCAGTTGCAGAAGAAGCAGAAGAAGCAGTAGAAGAAGATGCGGCAGATGTTGCTGCTGAACCAAGTGATTTAGACTCCTTTAGTCTTTCTAACCGAGCAAAGAATGCACTTCTGAAGTATGGCGTTGTTTCTGCAGAACAGTTGAAAGCATTGCCAAGCGAAGAAATAGCTACAATCCCTGGTCTTGGCAAAAAGACTATTACAGAGATTATGATGCTGTTAGGAAGAGAATAATTACCGTGTGCAGCTGCACCGTGCAATACACGAGCCGCTGACCACAACCCTACATTTATGAGACACCACAAGAAGAAAAAATTTGGAAAGGGAATGGACCACCGAAGAAAGTTGTTGAGGACTCTTGCTTCTTCTTTGGTGTTGCATGAACGCATTGAGACTACATTTGCAAATGCTCGTGCCGTACGACCTTATTTGGAAAAGCTTATTACGAAAGCGAAAGTACAGAGCTTGCATGTGAGACGTCAGTTGATTGCTGATCTGACTCGCAACGCTGCAGCGAAAACTTTCGAAGTACTTGGGCCCAAATACACAGAGCGCCCAGGTGGGTATGTACGACTGACCAAGTTAAATGACCCAAAGGCAGGTTTGTCCCGCGTGGTTGTGGAGCTCGTTGAATAAGTTATCCTCGGATGCACGGATAGCACGGATTGCCCAGATTGAGCATGTGAACATATGCCATCTGCAAGTACTCTGTGAAGGTCTGTGAAATCCGTGATTCGTGAAATAATTTTTATGAAAGCACAGAAATCTTCCGTTATTACGAAAATCGAACGCACGTGGCATGAAGTAGACGCGTCTTCCCAAACTGTTGGGCGTGTTGCTACCAGAATTGCTACGCTGCTTCGCGGCAAGCACAAACGCACCTTTACCCCAAATGTGGACTGCGGTGATTTTGTGGTCGTGACCAATGTAGACAAGCTAAAATTTACTGGACGGAAGATTGAACAAAAGACCTACTACCGTCACTCTGGATACCTTGGTGGGTTAAAGAAAACCAGCCTCAAAGTTGCGCTGGAACGCAAGCCAGAATGGGTATTGCGCGAAGCAGTTCGCAGCATGTTGGATGAAGTTCGTTTCCGCAAGGCCATGCTTGCTCGTATGAAAGTACAAGCTGGAACTGCACATAATTATCCTGTTATTAAGAAGTAACCTCCACTTTAGGACCCATAGCGTATGTCTGAAGAAATTAAGCCAAAGAAAGCAACGACAAAGAAGGCCACTGCAAAATCTGCAGATGCTGTTGCTCCACGTAAGCGCACAACTAAAAAGGCCGAAGTGAAAGCAGAAGAGGTGAAGCTCCCTGTTTCTGAAGTCGTGGTCGAAGCAACCATCGAACCAGAAAAGCCAGTTGCAAAAACTGCGTCTGTTCCTGCTGGTCGCTACCTGTTTTCTACTGGTCGCCGAAAGACTGCTACTGCAAACATCCGCTTGTTCGAAGGAAAAGGGGAGAGTACTGTTAACAAGAAGCCTTTTGCAACATATTTTTCTAACCAATTCTTGCGAGACGAAGCGCTCCAAGCTTTCAAATTTACTGGTATGGCAGGACAGTACTACTTTGTAGTCACTGTTACCGGTGGTGGCATTAAGGCGCAAGCACACGCAATTCGCCATGGCATTGCTCGCAGTCTTGCCTCCTTGGGAGAAGAAGTTCGTAAAGTTTTGAAGAAGAATGGACTTTTGACTCGTGACTCTCGTGAAAAAGAACGAAAGAAGCCTGGTCTTCGTCGTGCACGTCGTGCTCCACAGTGGGCAAAACGCTAAACGCAAGTACACAGTACTTAGTGTGAAGCGCTTAGACAATACAAAACCCTGCAAATTGCAGGGTTTTTTGTGCATTTTGGGGTGAAAGTAGTAGAATATTTTAATATATATTGCTTAGATAAGCAGTAAAATCGCATTGTAGCTATTGACATAAGTTACTAAAATATCGCATAATACAGTATTGGGGGTAGGCATATCGGTTTTAAACTCTGCTCTCGGGTCTGAAAACATTGAGACTCCAGAGTAGGGTTTAAGGAAAGCGAACCCTCAGCCGCAAGGAAGCACTCCTCACAAAGTGTAGTACTTGCAGCCTCACACAGGCTTTCCGCCCCCTCCTTGAGCAGCGTTTGCTCAAAGGAGTGCGTAATTGGACAGGCCAGCCGAACCTGTCCGCAGTTCTTTAACAATTTGTTTTTTAGAGTTGTGGAGGCTCTAGAATATGAAACTCACGAAATTTTTCTTTGTTCTCGCGCAAGTTTTTGCGCTAACTTTGGCAGTTTACACTCAAACTATCAACCCATATCCTACGGTTACCGAAGCCGTTACAGGCTTGCAGGTCCGCGGGTTCTACAATCAGTCAAAGACGTACAATTTCGAAAATAAGACAATCAATTTAGCACCCACAATGTCAACCGAAGAGGGTTCTGTGCTGGTGTCTTTCTTTGCTGGTTATCGTCCAGAGCCTGGAGAAGCGAATATTTTTTTCTGGGCCACAAATTCGCTTTCCACAGAAAAGGCCCGTCTTTCGATTTCATTAAAATCTAACAACCCATTCAAAAGCAGTAGTTTTCGCTTCGAAGATAATAATGCTTTTGTGCTCGCATGGCTTAAACCAGGCGGGTTGGTTGGTGAAGAAATCAGAAGCTTCATGGACACATCTCACGGTGTCTACGACTGGACAGGTAGTTGGTCTAAGTTTGGTGAAGACGGCTGGTCGGAAGAGATAGTTTTCGACTTGCCAATCATGCCAGGGAAAAACTCCTTCGCAATATTAGGCCGGCCCGCTACTACCGACAGCTGCCCGACATGCAGTTTGACAATGAAAATTAAGCTGCTTGAGGGCGTCGCATCCAGTCAAAACATGCTCGGGGATAACCAAGTCTGGTTAACAAAGCAAGTAGACGAACGCCGTTTGCTTGCTGCTGTGCAGCGTGCTCCACGTTGCTTAATCGCGGTTCCACAATTGGGCCAGCTTTTGTGGTCGCAAGACCCAAGGGTTGAGCAAATCCTTCGAGTTAGAAGTTACGACCCAGCTTGGTCATTGTTAAGACAGAGTTTGCTTGCTGAGTTACAAGTAGTTGCGAGGGGTATGGACCCTTTTGAAACTACCATAGGCCAGCAAGAAGCGATTGACTCTCAGCTATTTCGTTCGGCGGCAGCGTCGAACGAGACAGTGGACCAAGTTGTGTTCCACGGCGGCTGCACAGTTGGGGGGTTGGCCGTAAACCTTTCGCGCGCATACTTTAGTGTGCGAAGCGACCCACGTAATTGGCCTGACCTGAATGGGATAGCGCCCTTTCTAAATCAGCTTTATGGGTGGTAACTTTTTCTGTGCACTGGCAGTCTCCAGTGTCTGTAGCCGCACAGTAAAGACGGCAAAATCCTGAAGGAGGATTATAAATTCAATGGAGCACTCCATTTTACCTTGGCTGGTGTAACACCTGTTTGTTACGCCAGCTTTTTATATACCAGGAAACCCCAGACCAGCGACCCTCTAGAAAGCAATCAAGTCA
>CAZZBG010000027.1:0-10117 GCA_964652865.1 uncultured Candidatus Saccharibacteria bacterium | reverse complement strand
GTATGCATACGGCTCATACATGTACTGACTACACCGTATCCACCAATGAAAGGTTGTATCTGTGGCGCAGTAACAGTAACCATTACAGCATCAGCTGTACATGGCCAGTTCTGGCCAACACGGAACCCCATACCGTAGACAGATGCAGTACCAGCAGCCACTGCGGTGATGGTAGTACCATTTACGGTAACCACCTGAGGATTTGTGGTGTGGAAGGAACCACCATACCAATTCGCTGGAGCAGAAACGGTCGTGGTCTGACCAACAGTCAAAGCCACCTGCGTTATCTGTACTCGTGCTTGTGGGCACAGCGTTACCACTGGACCAGAAGGAGTACCACAAACTTCTAACTCGTACCAAGCTACCCAAGAAGGAGAGCTTTTTGTTAATACACGTACATATTGTGTTCGTGTGGCGACTGCATGAAATGATACTTCTTCCCAAGTCTTGTTGTACAAGTCTTTGTTCAAAGTAGCAGAAACAGTGGTTGGATTTGCCTTTTCACCAGTCAAAATGACATGGAACGGTGCGGTAGGTTTTGGTTGGCTACTGGCATCTGGGTTTTGCGCAACATGTGCTCGAAGACCTTGCACATCGTACAATGCTCCTAAGTTTAACTCGATCCACACTGGTGTTTCTTGTGTTGCAAACTGGCCTGAATTCCACATGGTATTCACGTCGTTATCTATTGCTTTTACTGCATCGGTTGGAGCAGAAAGCACGGAAGAAGCAACTGCAGAAACTGGGCGAATGGTTGCACAGGGTGCGGCTGGCGTTGGTGTTGGCGTAACCACTGGTAAACGATCTGGAGCAGTAATAACCGCACCACCGGTCGTTGTGTCAGCAAAACGCGCTTGTCTATTTTTAATAGCAGTATAATTCGAGTTCAGAGACGCACCAGCGAACTGAAACGCAGAAAGTGCAAATACGATACCTAAAAAGGCAGCGAATACTTTCTTATTTTGTAAAATTTTTGTCATAGAAGTTCCTTATGCGCCCATGCAAGTTGTATTCCTACATGCATGTGCACGGATAATTACATAGTAATATGCGATAACACTTCACGAGCAAGCGAAGCTTCCATAAAAAGCACTTCGGGCAACAATTGCTGCCGAGCGGGAACAGGGATAAGTCGGACTAAGGCTTCGAGTTCTGCGTCAAACTCGAATACTCGAGCACCAACTTTTCTCAGTTCATCGCCCACTGCTCCGACATACCCCTCTTCTTCGGGAGTAAAAGTTTTAAACCCTGTAACACAACCTGTTTCATCTTTTTCTGGCTGCCTCGATTCGGCTGCGTTTCCCCGGAGACGAGTAAGCGTATCTACCACAATCTGCTCACAGGAATGCTCGCCGAGTGTTCGCACGTGCATATCTGCGCCTGCAAACTCAACAACTGCTACAAGTTCCCATTCGAGATTAAATATTCCTAATATATGTTTCATTGTTTATTATTGTACAGAAAATTTAGAGAGCTGATTCTGAGCCTGTTCTGTTACATAGTAGACGGACTGACCACGGATCACAGCCATGCCTTTGTGCCCTGCTTGGACATAAGAGAACGCTGGGTAGTCGCCAATGAACGTGGACTGCAAACGAGAGATGTCTGGGCTTAAAGCAAGCTGATACCCGAGCGCTGCTGGTGTGTCTAGTAAGAATGCAGATTGCTCAACACGAAGTAATACAGCACCACTGGCAGCATATACTACGGTAACGCCTTCACCGGTAGAAGCGGTTTCGCCTGCAGCAAGTGCTATGCGTACACCATCTACTGCGGTGTATGTGGTAGCTTTTTTCGTACGAGTGGTACTCACTCCTGCAACCTTTACTACTGGTGTTGGTGTTGGCACTACAGCAACTGCACTGGGCACATCTGTCGCAATACTCGATATGAGCGGTGTTGGTGTTGGCACTTGTACCGATTCAATCACTGACGGTGTTGGCACTACTGCTTGTGCAACAACTTCTGGTGCTTTCGCTTCTTTTGCACCGTACTCAAACTTTGGCCATGCATCGTAGAGTACAATTGCTCCGACACCTGCGCATAACAGAACAAGCAATAAAGGGATAAGTCCACTTTTCAAATGTTTGTGCTTTGGTTCAGGTTGAATAGGGCTTACTATTTCTTCTATTTCCCTATCGTTATCTGCAGGGTCTCGTGGTGTTAAATTTTTAGGTAACTCAAAATGTGGTTCAGACATATAGTTCAATCTAATAGAGTTCCCTAGTAGCAGAATACTCTGCACAAGAGAATCTATATTGTACAACAAAATAAGACTTTTTGCAAGTCAATTTAAGGCATAAATAAAACCACTAAGTATAAACTTAGTGGTTTTATCTTTGTTTTCGCCTAAGCGAAGAACAAATTAAAGACGCTTCTTGGAGGCCTTTTTGGTTGCCTTCTTGACGGTCTTCTTTGTAGCCTTTTTGGCTTTTTTCTTTGCTGCCATTTTTTTGAGTCTCCGTGGAACACAAATTTAATTTAAAGATTGTGTTCCTTAATTTTTCTACCGCTCTGCAGAGAGGTTGTAACCTTTTAGCAGATCGCAAGTAGGATAGAATAAATTTCTTTCTGTGTTTCTTGAATTAGGTGATACGCTTTGATGATTTTTATTTTTCATCAACCTACGTGTGTAGGAATATTTTCTATTTCTTTTTTTTGTGAAAGAAAAACTGTACACATCAATTATAGCGAGTAACGAAATTCAATGTCAAGAAAAAATTGTTGATAACTTTTTAAAATAGAGAGTAGAGAATAGAGAGTGGAGAGTGGTAAAGAGTAAATCGTAAGTAGTAATTAGATAATACGTAATACGTAATACGCAATTCGTAATTCGTAATTCGTAATTCGTAATACGCACAGAAGAACGAGAAGAATTAGTAATTAGAAAATTAAAAATAAAAAAATTCGGAATTAAAAAAACTTTTTGCAATGCAAAAAGTTTTTCTACCCTCTTTTCTCTTTTCTCTATTTACTTATTACTACTTACTATTTACTACTCCTCCAACACTCCCTCACTCGTTACCGGACTGCGTCTTCTGTGTGAATGCTTTCGAGTAATTTGCAAGCGAGCTGCATTTCGCTCTATTAACGATGCAACAGCTGCATATTCCCTGTCGGTCAACGATTCTTGTGCTAACCGTTCTTTCGCCCTTTGCAATGCATCTGCCGCGCGTTCTGCGTCAATTTCTGAGACACGTTCACTGGCGTCTGCCAAAATAATAACCGAAGAGCCTGCTTGCACTTCTGCAAACCCACCCCCGACGTGGAATAGCTGCACTTGCCCATCTACCACTACGCGCAACTCGCCAGCACGCAACGTCGCCAAAAGTGGCGTGTGGTGGGGTAAAATGGTAATCTCACCGTCTTCTGTTTGGCAGCTGACGCTCTCGGCAAACCCACTAAACAAAGTTCGCTCTGGACTTACCAAAACTAACTGTAATTGACTCATACAAAGATAGTTTGAATTTAAGAAACTTGGTCAATGCTACCCTTCATGTAAAACGCCTGCTCTGGTAAATGGTCAAACTCACCAGCCAAGATACGACTAAAGCCAGAAACAGTGTCTGCGAGTGATACATACTGCCCAGGGGTGCCAGTGAATACTTCCGCCACGAAGAAAGGCTGGCTTAAGAAGCGTTGGATTTTACGAGCACGCGACACAATTAACTTGTCTTCTTCGGGCAACTCTTCCATACCTAAGATAGCAATAATATCTTGCAAGTCGCGGTAGCGCTGCAAAGTCTTCTGCACTGCACGAGCAGTTTCGTAGTGTAGATCTCCCACAATGTTTGGATCCAGAATAGTAGAAGTAGAGTCCAGCGGGTCAACTGCAGGATAAATACCCAGTTCGGACAACGCGCGAGAAAGCACTACTGTGGAGTCTAAGTGTGCAAACGTCGTTGCTGGTGCTGGGTCGGTTAAATCATCGGCCGGAACGTACACTGCTTGCACAGAAGTAATAGAACCATTCTGCGTAGACGTAATACGTTCTTGTAGCTCACCCATCTCAGTAGCAAGTGTTGGCTGGTAGCCTACCGCAGATGGAATACGACCCAGCAGCGCAGATACTTCACTCCCCGCTTGAGTAAATCGAAAAATATTATCCACAAACAATAAAATGTCTGCCTTGGACGCGTCTCTGAAATATTCAGCCATTGCAAGCCCAGTCAGGGCAACTCGCGCACGAGCCCCTGGTGGTTCATTCATCTGCCCAAACACCATTGCCATTTTATCGATAACGCCAGATTCGGTCATTTCTGTAAACAAATCATTCCCTTCTCTGGTACGTTCACCAACACCAGCAAACACAGAAAGCCCACCATGTGCTTTTGCAATGTTGTTAATAAGCTCTTGAATAACCACTGTTTTACCTACACCGGCACCGCCGAAAAGCCCTACTTTTCCACCTTTTAAGATAGGACAGATAAGGTCGATTACTTTAATGCCTGTTTCCAAGATTTCGTTGCTCGTGGCCTGTTCCGTTAACGCTGGGCTTTGTCTGTGGATAGGATACTTTGTATCTACACCCTCAAGTGGCTTGCCATCTATTGGTTCGCCCAACACATTGAACATGCGGCCCAACGTCTGCCTCCCAACCGGAACCTCTATGACTTCAGCCACAAACAAAACTTCCATACCACGCTTCAAGCCATCGGTTGCTGAAAGCGCGATAGTGCGTACTACTTTATTCTTCAATTGCTGCTGCACTTCGAGAGTGATTACCCGCTCACCTTCGGTTACCCGCAATGCTGCGTAAATGTTTGGTACCGTATCTGGAAAACGCACATCTACTACCGGCCCAATAACTTGTACGATTGTGCCTACCATGGTGTCTCGTGTTGTTGTAGTAATTTTCTTTGCCATAAACTTAGTAATACAATTGCATACACTTGCAAGCAACAGTGCTTGTGGTAATGCGTATATGTTTAATGCTTCAATGTTGGATGGCTCGTCACTCAAGCGCTATCTTCCCCGCCGTTATCTCGCTTAACTCAGTGGTAATCTTATTCTGTCGCAACTGGTTATACGTCAGAGTTAAGTCAGCAATAATATCTCCAGCACTATCGGTTGCGTTCTTCATCATAAGCATCCGCGCGCTGTGTTCTGCTGCGTCATTTTCGAGGAGCGCCTGATACAATCTACTTTCAAACACTTTCGGCAGTAACTGAGTAAGCACACCCACAGGGTCTGGCTCGAACAGAAAATCTGAATTGTTCTCGCCCCCCACTTCATGCGCTTGTAGCTGCAGTGGTAAAAGTTGCTCCGTTACTACTTTTTGCGCCAAGGTAGAAATAAACTTATTGTAAACCACACATACCTGACTATATGCCCCTTCTCGAAACCCTTTCTCCAGTAAGAGCGCCATTGGGTAGACATCGGTATCCATGCGCGGAGCGTCAGCTTTCACAAAGTGCGCTGGAACAGTCCTCCCTAACCGAACGGCCACATCCATAGCTTTCTGACCAACTATATAGTAATCTATGGCGTCTACTCCATGGAGTCGCTCGAGCTCGCGAAGCGCGTACCATAAGTTTGCGTTAAAACTACCAACTAACCCTCTATTCGTAGAAATTACAACCACAGCCACACGTCGCGCATTCGGATTTTGCTGTAATAGCCCAGAGATAGTTGGGACCGCTTCTTCTGCATCATCTTGAGTAGCAGCATCGTCAGTAGCTTCGTAATGCAACACGCGGAGCAGCTTTTCTGCTTGGAGCGCATACGCACGACTTGCCAGCGCTGCAACTTGGCTTTTGCGCATCTTACTCGCAGACACCATTTGCATAGCGCGCGTGACTTTCCGCGTACTCTTGATGCTTTTTATTCGTCTTGTTAACTCTTGTGTTCCTGGCATTTCTGTATATCGCTAGATTAAACCTCTCGAGTTGTTTGAAAGTTTTGTAATGCCGCAATCAACTGTTTTTCTATGTCTTCTGTAAGCTCTTTTCGTGTAGCAATCGCTTTTAATACTTCCCTTCCTTGCGTACGCATGTACTCTATACAACCCTTCTCCCACGCTCGCACTTCTTCTACAGGAACCGTATCCATATACCCATTATTCACGGCGTACAATACAACTACCTGTTCTTCTAGTGGTACTGGTGAGTATTGTGGCTGCTTCAAAATTTCTGTAACGCGCCTCCCAAGTTCAAGCGATTTACGAGTTGCTTCATCTAAATCTGAACCGAACTGCGCAAAGCTTTCCAACTCACGGAACTGCGCGAGTGCGAGTTTTAACTTCCCAGCCACTTTTTTCATGGCTTTGGTTTGGGCGCTTGACCCAACACGAGATACCGAAATACCAACGTTTAATGCAGGGCGCACACCTTTGTAGAACAAATCACTTTCCAAGAAAATTTGTCCGTCGGTAATAGAAATAACGTTCGTAGGAATATACGCAGAAACGTCGCCCGCTTGTGTTTCAATAATTGGCAGTGCAGTAATTGACCCACCCCCTCGTGCGTCACTCAGCTTTGCCGCACGTTCAAGCAGCCGCGAGTGGAGGTAGAACACATCACCAGGGTATGCTTCTCGTCCTGGAGGTCGGCGCAGCAGCAAGCTAATCTCGCGATACGCCACTGCCTGCTTAGACAAATCGTCGTACACAATGAGGACATCTTTTCCTTGATCCATAAAATACTCTGCCATAGATGTCGCAGCATACGGGGCAATGTACTGCAGTGCCGCCGGTTCAGACGCTGACGCCGAAACCACAATGGTATACCGCATCGCCCCTCGCTCTTCTAATTCTGCGACAATCTTTGCCACCTTGCTTTCTTTTTGGCCAATTGCAACATAGACACAAATCATATCTTGATTGTGCTGGTTTAAAATTGTATCAATGGCCAAGGCAGTTTTCCCTGTCTGTCTGTCACCAATTATCAATTCACGCTGTCCTCGGCCAATTGGGATAAGCGCGTCGATTGCTTTCACACCTGTTTGCACAGGAATTTTGACTGATTGCCTATCTATAACCCCTGGTGCCAATTTTTCTACTGGGTAAGTCAGTTTGCTTTTAATCTCACCCTTACCATCTTTGGCTTCGCCAAGCGCAGACACAACTCGTCCAATAAGTAATTCGGTTACGGGCACAGACAAAATCCTTCCGGTAGCGCGCACTGTGTCGCCTTGCCTGATTGAGTGGAAATCACCTAACACAATAACACCAACTACCCGCTCTTCTAAGTTCAGCGCAACCCCATAGACCTTCGGAGCATCGCCATGACTGTCTTCGCTTGGCAAAAACTCTACCATTTCCATGCTTGCCACCTCAGACAGACCTGATACGCGTGCAACACCGTCACCCACCTCCAATACAGTGCCCACATGCTGCACTTCCGGCGCTGCAGTAAAATCTTGTAGCCGTGCTTTGAGTGTATTTAAAATTGCATCTGCTTTTTGCATAGTATTACTCTTTAAAATTCACATTATTCAGACAACTGCTCTTGCATACGGGCAAGCTCACCTTTGATACTGCCGTCTACCAACGTGTCGTCTACTCGAATGACCACTCCGCCAACCAGTGCATCGTCAACCCCCTTGTGTTCACGGAGAGCAGCGCCTGCTGCAGTATGCAGCGTGTCGAACGTAGACTTATCTGCAGTTGCGACTCGAGCAAAAGTAGCGCTAGCTTCTGGAGTGGTGCGCTCTGTTGCAAGCAAGTCTTCGATTGCGTGGACAATTTCAGGAATAAGCGGCTCATTACCGTCTGTTCGTACGACACGCAGCAAATTTTCAATAATCGCGTCTACGGCTGCGTCACCAGAATCATGACATGCAGCAACAAACGCTTGGGCATAGTGTTCTACAGTGGGCTTCATACGTTTGATTTAGTTTGTGCTGTGGTAACCGCTTGAACTGCGTTTGCCACGAGTTTTGCATCTGACTCGTTTGTTAGTTTTTCCCGCAGCACCTTTTCAGTCGCAAGCACTACCAGGCTGGCTAATTTTTGTTCAGCTTCTGCTAGCATGTGCTGCTGTTCACGCTCTAACAGTGCATGCCCAGACGCGACAATCGCCTCTTGCTCCGCCTTTGCTTTGGCAAGAATTTCTAATCGCAAAGCTTCTGCTTCCTTTTTTGCATTCGTCACAATGTCCCCCGCTTCAATTCGTGCCTGCTTCATTTGCTCTGCCTGCCACGTCGTGAAAGCGCTTTTTTGCTCTCGTATTTGAGCTGCATCTCGAAGTGATTGTTCAATTTTTTCTGTACGTTCGCTTAAGTGCGCTGCAATTGGGCGAAATACCCACCGCCATAGTATCAGAAAAATAATGGAAAAGTTTATTAACTGAGCAATAAACAATGTACCATTTACACCCAAAGCAGAAAGCCCACCAGTTGACTCTGCTGCTTCATGCGCCGCTTCTGCCGCAAACGCGGTCTGCGCTAAAAATCCGAAAGATAAAAAGTCCATATAGTTACTTCATCAGTTACTGAGAGCGCGCACCAAGGTTCAAACCTTCGTACACAACTCATGCACCGATAACGTTTACAAAGTAAAGGTAACAACCAATGCGTAAATAGCAATAGCTTCAGCAAATGCCAAAGACAGCAACATTGGCACAAACACCTTATCTGCTGCTTCTGGGTTGCGGCCAATTGCTTCCATTGCTTTTGAGGCAGTCTTACCAATAGCCATAGCAGGAACCATACCACCAATAGCAATGGTGAATGCCTTAGCAATAGCAATGACGACTTCTGATTCCATATAACTCCTGTGCATGCGCACTACCAAACTGACAGTGTATATATTTTATTTAACGTCAGAGTGTGCGTATGAATTAATTAACAAGCAGGCTTTGGTTTAAAATTTTTAAACCAAGACCACCCCGTCAATACAATTCCATTATTCAGAGTGGGCCACCGGCACAGGAGCTGATTCCTCGTGACCACCGTGCTCAGTGAGTGCCATGTTCAAGTACACCAACGTAAGCATTGCGAACACGGTCGCTTGTACCAACCCGACAATGATTTCCAACGCCATGAACGGTAAGGGTACAAATACACTCACTAAAGATGCAATAACTGTCAGTAGTACTTCTCCCGCAAAAATATTTCCATACAAACGCAAAGAGAGAGAAACCATTTTTGCGACTTCGGAAAAGATTTCTATAATACCCACAAAGAACTCAACCACAGCAACCAAAATCCCCGTTGGGTTAAATTCCTTAATCGCTTTAGCCAGCGGTGCTACTTTTAAAAACCGTCCTGCATACGAACCAAAGCCAATCGCAACCGCGCCTAAGACATGTGACACAATAACGGCCAGCACCGCCATAGCAAGAGTCATGTTGAGATCTGTGTTCGCAGGCCTGAACAAAGGGAGGAACTCTTTTGCACCTTCGTGCATCACCCAAAGCCCAATCGAACCCGTCCCTGGAAGCAAACCCATCCAATTCGCAGTCACAATAAACAAGAATAAACTACCAACTATAGGCAAAAGGCGAAGCGACCGAGCTCGATTGTTAGTCACTCTATCCATGTAATCAAGTACGAGCTCCACAAGACGCTCCATAACATTCAGCGGTCCGAGTGGCGCGCCAAGTGCGGTCACTCGCTTAATCCAAAAGAAGCGAACACAAATCCCAAGCACAAAAAAGATTGCCAAAGCCAGCCACGCATTAATCATGGTGTTGGTAACAGGCAACCCTGCAATGGTAAATAATTGTTCTGCCGCAAGTGGCGGTAACGCTACAATCATAGCCCGACCTTTCGCTTTAAGGAGAGAATCTGTTTATAAATAGCAACAGCCGATATCGCAAGCGCCAAAACTATAGCCAAAGGTACTATACTTGGACGCCCATAACGTTCAGCGAGCCATCTCCCTCCGTAAATTGCAGCAAGTAACGGAACTAAAATAGCTAACCCAAAATCTACTGCCACTCCATACAGCGAGACTGCGGTAAAGATTTTACCTGTAGCCACTGGGGAAACGTGGTCTGTTCCCTGAAAAGCCTTCAGTCGTGCTTCTTCTTGCGCGAGCTGTTCAAGGTTAACAGGATCTTGCTTGGAATCGCTCATTTTAGTCGTTTTTTCTGTCATTTCAGCTTAAATATAGCACTTTGCACCCAAGGGGTCAAAGCAGTCGAAACAGCAAAATTAAAACCGCTTTCGCGGT
>CAZZBG010000026.1:8059-10275 GCA_964652865.1 uncultured Candidatus Saccharibacteria bacterium | reverse complement strand
CCGCCAACCTCAAGGTTATGAGCCTTGCGAGATGCCAATTTCTCTACCCCGCGTCATATCTGTGCACGTACAAGCACTTTTCATAGTATACAGAATACACGAACTTCTGACAAGTATGGTCGTTGACAACCCTCGCCATCAATCGTACTATAAAGCAGGTATATTAACCAAACAACAACTATGGCAGAAGTAGTCATTACCCAAGCTAATTTTGAACAAGAAGTACTCAAGTCCAGCACCCCAGTGCTCGTAGATTTCTGGGCTGCTTGGTGTGGTCCTTGCAAAATCATTAGCCCAGTCATTGCCGAACTTGCAACAAAGTACGAAGGCAAGATTAAAGTAGGCAAAGTAAATGTAGACGAAGAAAACGATCTTGCTTCTCACTACCAAATCCTGAGCATCCCAACTATGAAGTTTTTCAAAGATGGTGTAGAAGTAGATGAAATTATTGGCGCAGCTCCTGCGGCAACAATTGAAGCCACCATTCAGAAACATATCCTTGCAGACGCTCCTGCCGCAGCGTAGCAGAGCTCGTAGCATCAAAATAAAACACCACAAGCATTTGCTTGTGGTGTTTTTTAAAACGTATGTTTTTCACCAGGGCGCATTACTTTCTTGTGCACTTCTTTCTGCTGCTCTGCCGCTTGATGTAGGGCATTATTACCTGCATTCTGCTGCGCCTGCTTAGATGGTTGCACAGGTGCAGCATCTACAACGAGTGCAGACGATAGCTTCTCTACAATATCTAAATCCCGCTCTTGATGCATCTGCGCTACCGTATCCCAAATGTTTGGCTTTGCTGACCCAGCCGCTTTTGGTGCTGACGGTTGTTGCTTACGTGGACCAGATGGCTTTTCGAACCCAGCGTCCCTGTTGCGCGGTCGTAGGTTATTAAACGGACGCTCTGTGGGGCGAGCCGCTGCAAATTTTTGCACTGGCGCTGGCCGACTCATAGTACTTGGAGCGGAGCGCTGCCGTGGTGGTTCGTATTCTGATTTTGCTGGAGTTGGGATTGGAGGCGCCTTGTACACCAACGGCTCACTTGCTCGTGGAGCACCAACCACCATCTCTGTTGAAAGTGTAACTGGAGCGTCAGGAACAACCTGCTTCTGCATTTCGACTAGGTTCTGCGGTGCATCATTGCGCTCTACGGGGCGCGCGGGAGATGGCGCTGACCGTTCAGGTGCTAATAACATACTGACATCATTCACTTCTTTTTCATCCCCTGCCATGGCTGCACTCTTTTGGTGGAACTCTGCACCCATCCACCGAGAAATACGCTCTTCTACTTGTTCAACTGGGTTTCCATATCGCTCACGAGATACTCGCACTACCTTCTCTGCGTTCCCTGTTCGAAAATCTGGATTTACGGGAATACTGCGTGCCGAGAACGGCTCGCTCGAAACACCGTTAATCATGAGCTTCAGTAAAATATGATACTTCGGCAAATTTACCAAATCGTTTGGTGTGTAGACTGGCGCAAACTCCGTTTCCAAAAATTCAGCGTCTGCAGCACCAACTCGAAAACAGACCATGCTGCCAACGTTACCGAAAATCGCATCGCGCAGTCTGGAGTTGTCTTTGGTTGGGGTAAGTTGTCCAATGTACTGGTGCCCCATAATCAAGTTTAAGTGATACTTACGCGCCTCACTCAAAATTGTGGCAAAACTTTCTGTGGCAAAGTTTTGGAATTCATCCACGTATAAGTAAAAGTCTGGTCGATCTTCTTCGCGCATATCAACACGAGACATCGCCGCAAGTTGCAACTTGGTAATGATCATCGCACCAAGCAAAGCGGCGTTTTCTTCACCCACTTTTCCTTTGGACAAGTCCATAAGCAAAATCTTCCGATTGTCCATTATCTCACGCAGGTCAATGGTCGACTTTGGTTGTCCAACAATATTGCGGATAATTGCACTCGACAAAAACTGCCCCACTTTGTTTTGAATAGGAGCCACCGCATCTTTCACAAATTTCTGGTCGTAGTTGGCATATTCATCCGTCCAGAATACACGCACCATTGGGTCTTTGATGTTGTCCACAATCCGTTTGCGGTATTGCTTGTCTATGTACATGCGCGTAATACCCAAAATGGAGTTCCCTGGGCTTTCCAACAGCGCGCGTACGGTATTGCCCAAAATATATTCCATACGAGCAGACCACACCCCAGCCCAAATTTTGGTAAACACACCCATGAGCCCCGAAGCCACCAAATG
>CAZZBG010000026.1:0-7959 GCA_964652865.1 uncultured Candidatus Saccharibacteria bacterium | reverse complement strand
GTCATGACAGAAAAGTTCCTGTCGCTTTTGGCCGCTGGCGGCTTCGCTGGAACAACCAACCCCTTCAATAGCCCCCACAGGCTAAATGGTTTGGGCGCTGCCTTGGGTCCTTCAATAAGCTCAGTCGCTTTCGATTCCCCTTTGGGTTTCCAGTCACTGTCGGCAACTGGCAATGCCACAAGCTGGTACGCAAACAATTCGTGCGGACTAATTTTCGCCATCGCTTCAAACAACGGTCTGAGCGGGTCTACAATTTTATCTTTCGCAGTTGGATGCTCAAAATCTCTATATGTTTTAATAGGGAGCGCCTGATCCGTTACCTCAACAAGCTCTGTCCCCCACACATCCACCGGTGCAGTTTCTGGGTCAAAAGAAAAGTTTTCGAGATAGTCAGAAACCTCGGTGACCTCCGCTTCAGGATACTGTGCATAAAATGCAGCCTCTACCAGATCTTTCGTTTTTTTCGGCGCACGGATAACAAATGAAATCTTCCCCCCTAAGGAGACTATTTCGAAGCTGTACCACAATGGCACTTGTCCTTCTACATATTTCTGTGCAAATGTAGAGCCGCCCAACAGTGCATGCATCTGAGCAAACACTTGCTCTACCGCAAGCGTGGAAAGCTCATTAGTCTTTGGTACACGAATATTCAAGAACACCCACTCTTGTCCAGAAATAAACTGCTTCCGAATTTCGTCCATGTACTGCTGGAATAGCACCCACACCGTAAGCAGCACAAAAACAATCCATCCCCCATGCCCAAAAAACCACCAGAGAATACTGGGAACAGATTGCACAATTTCACTTAGTCCATCTAGTACAGGTTCAAACATGTGTATGTACGCGGTGCTTCATCTTACACAAAAAACAAGGACCCCAATTCCAAGTCCTTGTATGTACTGCCGTATGGAATTGGAATTTGTTTTGGAGCGACCACTACTTTGATTTTATATGAAAAGTGGAAAACTTAGAAGCGGCTCTGCAGTGGATTACTTCGCAGCGGGTGTAGCTACTAATTCGTACTGATTTTTCCCTACCTTCGTAAACCGTTTACGGTTAGAAAGGCCAACTAAAATAGTATTTTTCTTGACCATACGACGTTTTAAAACTTGCGTAATAATTTCGTCCCGAGTCAGTGGCGTGCCTGCATCGCGTAATACTTCTGCGATTACATCTGCCACGACCCCTGGTTTGTAGCCCCATTCAGCCAAAGCGTAAATACCGCGGCCAACGAGGATAAATCGCTTGTCCTTAATGAGTTCATTATGCACCGTCTCCTTGTACGCCTTGCGGCTACCAGGGTGGTGTTTGTTAATGAGTTCAGTAATTTGGGTGTAGTGCTCTGGTTGGTTGTGGTGCTTTAACACCAAATACGCTTTATCCCCTACATCACGAGGGGTTATATCGCGCCAGTGCACCAGACCATATTCGTGAAAAGCGTTCTTGCTAATCACTTTCGCTGTGGAAAGAAAATTCAGAATAACTTTATCGGGTAGTTCTGCAGAGTGCTGCTGGTAGAACTCGGTTTCCTTAAACGCTGCCAAAAAACGTTCGGCACCGTGTGGCCGCGCTGCTGCTTCTAACACAACCTTACTTGCTGCAACAAACTTGTTGAACAATTCAGAATCAAAACGAAGCGCCGCCCACGCATCTTTGATATGTTCGTGACCTCGGATGTTTTCTACCTGCTCCAAAAGCAACAACAAAAACCGTACTGCATTCGCTTCTTCAATTGCAGATACGCCCAATCGTTCAAGAAGCTCTACTTCCGCCATTATCCCACCGTGCTCAGAAAGCATGGAGTGCAATAATTCGTGTGTAGTAGAAACATCGGCGTGCTCTTTCACAGAAGTCTGGAGCTGTTTCAACAAAGTCTTTTCGATTTGTCGTACACGCTCGCGAGTCAGCTTCAAATCTTTACCAATCGCTTCTAAAGTCTGCTCCTGAAAACCAGAAAGTCCGTAGCGACGCGCCAAAATCTCACGATCGCGCTCTTTGAGCTTCTCGAGGATTTTGCCAACAATGACTAAAGGCTCGAACTCATTCGCTAGATCGGTCTGCTTTGTATCAATTATAGTATCTAGAATTCCCATACACTCTTGTGCTATATATTTATCTTATCACATAAATGACCGATTTTGGCAAAGTCATTAGCAATATATTTCATAAATTATAGCAGAAATTGGTTAATTCTGTCAAATATCCCTACATTAAAAAATCCCGCAACTAAGCGGGATTGGTCAAAATACGCCTATTTTACTTACGAGATGACATTTTTTGCCAAAGCACCAAGAGTGGACTGGCAATGAAAATCGAAGAGTACGTACCGGTTACAATACCGACAAACAACGCCAAAACAAAGTAGCGAATACTCTCCCCTCCGAACAACAACATAGTCAGTAACACGAAAAGTACGGTTAAGCTTGTGTTGAGCGAACGGACAATGGTTTGGGTAATGCTTTTGTTTACAATGTATTCAATAGACTGACCTGCGTAGACCTTCAAATTTTCGCGAATCCGGTCAAATACCACAATGGTATCGTGGATGGAAAACCCAAGCACAGTCAGCATAGCCGTCACAAACATACTATCTACTTCCACGCCCTTGAAATGCCCGAGCAAGGAGAACACTGTAAGTACCACTAAAAGGTCATGGAGTAAAGCAATAATTGCCGCCCAGCCGAACTTCCAAGAAGTAATTGGGCGTTGAATCCTACGGAATGCATATGCAATGTACAGCACAATACCTAAGCTCACCAACAACAACTGCCAAAATGCGTCTGTTCGGAGTTCCTGCCCCACCAACGGACCAATGGATTCAAACCGCTTTTCTACAAATGTTCCTGTATTGGTTTTGAGTGCTTCCACAAGTTTTGTATGCTCTTCAGCAGACATAACTTCGGTCTTAATCAGCAACCCTTTTTCCCCAACGGTTTGCAGTTGCAAACTTTTTACACCGGCTTCAGTGGCAACGTCTCGCACCTTTGCCACATCTGGCAGCTCTGAATATTCAAGCTCAGTGATAGTACCACCTTTAAAGTCAATCCCGAGCTTAAGCCCAAAGATTGCTAAAGAGCCCACACCAACCACTATAATAAGCGCCGAGAGAGCAAAAAGATACTTGTAATAATTGAGAATTTTTATCATATAAGTTTAAACTAATCTACTACTTGAGTGCTCGCATCCGAGACGCTTAGCTTTCCGAAGTCTGCTTTCTGCGACTGACTCCAAACAGCCAAGGATGGCTCAAAAGTCGATTGGTTAAGAATAACCGCAAGAATGTGCGAGTAACACTTATGGCAGTAAACATGGAAATGATAATACCAATCCCCAAAGTAATCGCAAACCCTTTAATAGAAGGAGTACCAAACATATACAAGATAAGCGTGGTAATCAAGCTGGACACGTTTGAATCGCGAATAGATAGCCATGCTCGGTCAAACCCATCTTCTACCGCTTTTCTTGTGTCCTTTCCAGCTCTGATTTCTTCACGAATACGTTCGAAGATAAGAATGTTGGCGTCTACAGCCATACCAACCGACAAGATGAACCCAGCGATCCCCGCCAAGGTCAAAGTGACCGGCTGTACGCCACCAACGAACATCAAGAGTAAGTAGCTCACAAAAGCCAACACCCCAAACCAGACGCTCGCAGTAAGTCCCAAGAAAAAGAACAGCCCCACGAGTAACACCGCAGTCAGAGAAATACCTACTTGGAGTACTGCCAAAGATACCAAAACGTATACGGCCAACGCCCCGACAGCCAAAAGTCCTGGGAAGCGGTAGTACATAATCATGAATAACGCAATCAAGAACAATCCCAAGAACCCTGCAATCAAAGACTTGTGGATAGATTCTTGTCCTAAAGTTGCTCCAACTGTTTGCTGGGAAATCAACTGAATTGGTACAGGAAGTGCACCAGAGTTCAACCGAGTTGCCAACTGCTTTGCTTCATCCACGGTAAAGTTACCAGTAATAATCGCAACACCATCAGTAATAGCGGTTTGTACAGTTGGTGCAGACAAAATTGCGCCGTCAAGGAAAATAGCGATTGGTTTACCAATGTTATTCTGAGTAATTTCACTAAATAACTTTGTCCCCTCTTCATTAAACTCTAAGCGTACAATCACGCTACCACCAGAAAGAGCACCTTGCCCTTGCTGCAAGTCTGCAGTGGCACGCTTGAGCTGTTTGCCAGAAAGCCCTGTCTTATCCCAACCAGCTGCTGGATCGATAGTCGCCGAACCATCTGCCCCTACGGCAACTTCTGGTGTCGTGCTGCTCTGTGTGCGGAATTCCAAGAATGGCGTCTGACCGATTTGCTTAATCGCTTCATTCACGTCCTTAATTCCAGGAAGCTCCACAATAATACGGTCTTGTCCTTCTACCAACACCTGTGGTTCAGCAACGCCAAAACTGTTGACACGACGTTCAATCGTGTCACGCACAGCCCTGATCGCTTCGCCTTGGTCAGCTTGGGCGACGTCTTTAAAGTCTGCTTTATACACCAAATGGCTACCACCTTGCAGGTCGAGCCCAAGCTTGACTGGAAAATCTTTTTTGTAGTTAATTTTCAGCTTGGACAAATCGACATGCCCTTTGGACAGCACCATGTATGCCGCCACACCTGCCAAAACAAGAATGCCCGCCAAAGCGGCATAGAGTTTAAATTGTTGCCTCATAAAAATACTCTTACGAAATCCGGTATAACGCGGTTTTTAACCAGACGTAAAATCTGGCAAAATGTCAATTACCGAAACAGTTACTTATAGCGAAAGTAGTATAGCAAACGAACGGAACTATACGCAAAACGAAAGTTACTTACGAAAGGCGCGAATAAACCGAGCAACCATTGCAGTATCGCGCTTACGCCACGCACTGGTAATACGTATCTGCTCCAGTGTTTGCTGGATCGTGCGAGCCGCCCCAGGGACAGGGTGCCTGCGGAAGAATTCTGCCACCTGCAATGCTTCTTTTTCTGTTTGAAAACTGCCGAGACATTCCACAATTCTGCCTAACAGTTGCCCACCGGTTCCATAGTACTCTTGCACCGTACTCCAGTGTGCTTGTACAAAGCGCCACAGCGTTGCGTGAGCATGTGGGTGTAAAGAAGTGTACGCGCAAAATAACCACGCGTCACTTCGCCGAACAGCTGAACTAAACCCAAATGCAAGCGCTCGCTCCATAATCCCCACACTCCGAAATGCAGACAGGCCTGCTGCTAATCTGCGCTGTTCGTCCTGAGAGTCAGTCTCGCGATAGAGCCGCTGCAAGAATTGGAACTCGGGCAGCCCGCCTTCGCGCGCAGTTAACCGGTACACAACACTGCGCACATCTGCGGGTACTGCATCTACACCCTTTTTTACGATATCGGCAAACAAGCCCAAAGCAGTGACAACGGTTTGTTCATCACCGTGCACACCCATTGCATACAGCGCCTGCGGGCGCAGGAGCGAATCGCCGTGAGCTTCTCCTGCTCGCTTGTGCCAACCTAACCGCTTGACCGTTGGTGCAAGCACAAAGCACACGTACGCCTGAAATTGCTTGTACCACTTTTCTGTTGTGTACAAAACACTCATGCGCATAAGCCCCGAAATAAGCTCGGACACCACTATGTAATCCGTTTCTTTTCTGTACGCCGCAAGCAGCTCCAACACCGCATCAGCTGGCAACTTCCCTGCTTCACACAAGGTAAATGCAGTATGCAACACACCCCATCGATCCAGATTGCTTAATTTCTTTTTTTGGACCAATGGCACCAGCTGTGTGATTTGTGCTGGAGTGTAGCCAATATAGTAAAATCCAGATTCGCCTACATTCCCTTTTACAACCGCAGAGACTGGTACTACTTCTTCACGCTTGGTGAGCAATATTTCGTGCTGTGCCCCTTTCACTGTTTGTAAACGTATTGGCACTGGCCAAACCTGCGCAGACTTTGTAGTCAGAGCTGTTTGTGGGTTTATGTAGAACCGTTGTTGCGTAAAAGTTGTCCCCTGTTCCGTCCCCGCAAACGTTACGAGTGGGAACCCTGCCTGCGTTGTCCACGCAGCCATGAGCTTTTGTACTGGCTTCCCCGAAACTTGTTCTAATGCGTACCAGAGGTCACCTGTCGAAGCGTTGGCGTAAGAATGTTTTTGTAAATAATGCACAAGACCCTTGCGAAAATCTTCCGCGCCTAAATACGCTGCCAACATGCGAATAACGCTTGAACCTTTGCGGTAACTTATATCATCAAAAATTTCGTCTATTTCACTCGGGTGATGAACTGGCACTTCAATAGGATGCGTATGCAACAGCTGATCTTTGGCCAGCCCATCGACGTAGTCGTTGGTGAGGAACTGCTCCCACATGTGCCATTCAGGGAACAAGTGGTCCAGCGCAACGTACTCCATGTAGCTTGCAAACCCTTCGTTTAACCATAAATGTGTCCACCACTCCATGGTGACTAAGTTACCAAACCACTGGTGTGCCAGCTCATGCGCCACCACCAAAGCCACCCGTTGCTTGGTCGCCGCAGCAGAATTGTCTGCCTCAAGCAGTAACTCGGTTTCACTAAATGTGACCGCACCCCAATTTTCCATTGCGCCCGCTGCAAAGTCTGGAATCCCCAGTAAATCTAAAGCAGGAAGTGGATATGGAATTTCAAAATACTTTTGGTAAAACTCGAGCACTTTCACGGCGCAGTCAAGGGCGAATTGCGCTTTCGCTTTTTTCCCTGGCGTCGTAAATACGCGAACCAACACACCACTCTTTGTTTTTTTCTGAATGTGCTCGAGCTCACCAGATACAAACGCGAGCAAGTAGGTAGACATGCGTGGGGTGGGGGCAAAAGTAATCACTTTAAACCCGGCGCGGTGCTCAGCCACGCTAGTCGCCACAGTATTCGACACAGCTTCGTGCCCCATGGGTACTACGAGCTTTACATGGAATACAGCTTTGAGTGCTGGTTCATCAAAACAGGGAAATGCTCTGCGTGCGTCTGTTGCTTCAAACTGTGTGGTAGCTAAATATTTCGTGGTACCATTGTGGGAAAAACTGCTGCGGTAGTACCCGCGCAGGGAGTCACCCAATATCCCGCGAAACGTAATGTGCAGCTTACCCTTCCCCACCGGAAGTACTTTGGGGAACTTGAGCGTGACCGTTTCTGCTTTTGTGTTATAGGAAATTTTACATGCCCATGCAGCAGCTTGTTTTGCTCGAGTAGTGCGAGTAGCTTTCTGCTTTGTCGACTTCTTTTGAGCAGGTAAAAAATCTGCACTGAGCAGTTCTACTTCTGCAGCGTGCATGGTTATCTGCTTCGTTGGTTTGGTAATAGACACCGCAATAACTTCTTCACCTGCAAACGTAAAGCTTTCCAAATCCGGCTCCAAGGTCACATAGTACGTTTCCGGAACACAGTGTTTGGGAAGCCTAACCGACACACTTTTGGTTGTTTTTTTCTGCACCATACTATTTCCTTTCCGAAATACTGCTTTAACTAAATCGCTCCACAACTTTCCCCACCACAACACCAAGTACGATCGTTATACCACCCAAGAAACTCATTGCAACCGCGCGCGAGTGCCATGGCAAATTGGTCACCTTACCACTCCACGCACCAAGTGCGAACAAGCCAACAATGGCGACCACGATAGACGCAATTACAGCTTCAGTTCTCGCAAGGAACATGTACGGGATAATTATCAAAAACCCGCTCACCAGATACGAAACAAACATTACCGCAGCGTACCCCGCAGAAGCAGACAGCGGCACTTCCACTTTTTCTTCATACTCTTCCGCAGAGTTTTCGGAAAGCAAACTCCCAATAGCCATGGAAAATGCTTCCACAAAAATCAGCACCATACCAGTCAGCACTACACTCTTGTTGGTTGCGCCAGCAGCTGCCACACCAGACACTAACCCAATAGTAGACACCAAACTGTCTTCCACTCCAAAAATAATATTGCGAATATATTCAATT
>CAZZBG010000025.1:0-10481 GCA_964652865.1 uncultured Candidatus Saccharibacteria bacterium | reverse complement strand
CCTACCACGAATTCCAACGCAATGGGAATTCGTTCCCGGGATCCCATTCATCCCCAGACCGCGACAATGAGAGTGGTGACTTGATTGCTTTCTAGAGGGTCGCTGGTCTGGGGTTTCCTGGTATATAAAAACACACTGGTTTTCACCAGTGTGTTTTTGTTATCTCTAGCAACTAGCGAAGGACGCCGCCGTATTCGTAATAATAAGGCACCTGACACCTTTTCTTAATCGTAGGTGTGGTCTTAGGAGATAAAATATTCCTACTTTTTTTCTGTGTTTTTAGAAACGCCAGAGCTAGTTACTAGCCTCCCTCCCAGGTTTGTACGGATCATGCTCAAACTTAAGAAGTATACCTGCATTCGCAAGCACACGAGCCGCTCGTTCATAAAACTCTCCAGCCTTCCTATTTAAGGGGTATTTCCCCTCAACATGGATAATTGCCAACTTCCCTCTATGCTCTGGGTATTCATTTACAAGCTCCCCACTTTCGATAAAGGATACGTAGCTATTGATTTTATTTTGCAGTTTCACTACATGGTCATAGTCAGCGCCATCTACCCATGCAAGGTGGTCAGTAATAATTAGAGTTACCTCATTCGACTTAACCCCCGGAGCTATAATATCGATAACAGATTCTTGTTCAATTGACATAGATTAATTACTGGGTCTTATGATTTGTACTTTAGTTGGCCCTATGACAGTCCCACCGGGAATGCCTGGCTTTCCATTCCCCACTACAACTGCTCCATACTTTGCGATACTTGGGAAAGCTGCGACTTGATTTTTAGTCAGAGGTGCGGTAGATGAAGATTTGCATTCAATCAAACAGTATCCACCACTACCGGTAGGAGAAACTATATCTAATTTGGTTCTAGTCCCATCCTTTGTTAAAAGAGTCACTTGCTGCTGAGCTTTAGGAAGCACATTTTTTGTTTCACTAAAAACCTGTGCTTCAAACGCCTCACCTTTTGCTTTATTCAACTGTAGAGTAGCCGCCTTTGCATTACTTGAAGATGCTGCAACTCCGCCTTGCAAAGCTTTAGCTAAGTCTTTGTTGTAAGCTTGTGCTGCGTTGTACTCTACAGCCCCAGCACCGAATGTAACACCACCAACATAGGTACTCAACGCTCCATTCAACAACATGGCTGTAGTAGATGGACCTGTATTCGTTGGCGCACCCACAGCCGGAGCGTTTGCTATACTTGGTTGCGCAAAGTAACTCGTAACACTCCCCACTAGCGCCCCGATAAGCATCGCGGCTAAGACAGGGAAATTACCGTCCTTGTCTATGTATATGAGTGGATTGTTTTGAGAATAGCTATAACTATTTTGTAACTGAGGATTTACTAACCAGTCATTTTGCACTTCACCACCTACATTCTGGAATATAGCATCCTGCGCCACAAACCTCCCAATGCTAGGATTATAATACCTTGCACCAGCATAGTCGAGTCCGGTGGCATCGTCCCTAAGGTAGCCAGTAAACTTCTTCTGCTCGTTGAATGTTCCTGCTTGTTGGTTTATCCTTGCTTCTCCGTAGGGGTAGTAGTCAAGCAGTTGTTCTTGGGTACCAGTGGAGGTAGAGACTATGCTACTACCGGTTAAGTGGTCTGTGTGGGTGTAGTAGATAGCAGCAGAAGAACCCGTACCTTTTACTGTAGCAAGGGTAGTACCGTTTGGAGTCAGAATGTGTTTTTGTGCTGTAGTACCGTCTGTGTTGTAGTGCTGTGTTGGGTAGAGCGTAGTCGTACCAGACAGAGTTGCTCTGACCCGTTGTCCGGAGGCATCGTAACCAAAGTACGCTCCGGTGTTGGTTTGGTAGAGTTGGTTTTTGAAGTTGTAGTTGTAGGAGTCGTAGACACTGCCACCAGAGACAGAGCCAAGGGACAGGAACGTACTAGGACTATTTTGGTTGTTGTACTCAGTAGCTATCCAGTCTGCAGATTTTGCAGTGTTCGACACACGAACTTCGTCCATGTCTCCTGCAAATTCATTTCCTTGCTGGTACTTGTCTCCTACACCAAGCCCGTTGCTACCGTCGTAATTGCCAAGGGTGAAGGTAGTGCTGTCACTCGCCTCTTCCGTACCATTTACGTACAGTTTATTCGATGTACCGTTAAACGTTCCGACCACATGATACCAAGTACCATTCGCCAAATTAGTGGAAGAGTACAAGTCATGCCCATTCGTGTCGTCTGCCAAGTGGAAGCTGAGTTGCCCGCTGTTTTGGTTTGCAAACTGGAAACCATATGCACCCCACGGAGAACTAGAATTACTTCCGAACCAAAGTGGCTTCGCTCCCCACTTCTGAGTAGCAGTAGAACGCTTGAGCCACATGCTTACGGTTATACCGCTCGTAGGCTTAAGACTGGAAGTATTCGCCATGGTAATGCGATCACCATCGCCATCCATGCTTCGCCCCTGCGAAATTTTACCACTTCCATCTGTGGTGTTCGCATTTGTTCCATCGTTATCGTTGCTGGTGCTATCTGCAAAGCTATTTTGCAAATGCCACACCCCTTTGTAGCTTGTATCCCATGCATTTGCCACATCCTGCTGGTCAGAAGCACTACTATTGCCGTAGTAAAGTACTAGTTTGGTGTCTGTACTGTTCGAAAGAGTTGGCACCTTCACCCACGCAACGAGCGTACCTGTTGCACCGTCGTATTTCTCTATTTCATGCGAAAGCTTAGTCGTACCGTTACTTTCGGTGAACAAAATGTCTGTACCATCTGACTTACCTACATGGCCGCCATTAGCAGTTGTTTTTAGGTCTGCATCTGTCAGGCTTACAAGTACGGTAAAGTTAGAAAGACTTGCCGAACCAGCTACTTTGGTGTGGTCAATAGTTACCTGTTTACGTGTGGTCCATGTACCGCCAGTGCTGTACCAACTTGGTGCTGTGGAGTAAGACTTACCAACCAAACTACCATTTTCGTCGTAGTCGTACCCTGTACTACCTACTGTTGTTGCGGCATGGGGATTAGCCAAACTTCCGCCTGTGTTCCCCGCATAAGAATAGCTACCTGTAGGACCAGTCAGCATGTTGCCAATAGCGTCGTAGGTAAAAGTTTGGGTGTAGTTACTTTGTCCAGAAGCAGGACTGCTAGTAGTCGCAGAAAGTAAGCGGTTGAGGTCGTCGTAAGTGTAGTCTACTGTCTTAGCGCTGTTCGTATCGGAAGCGTCTACTAGCTGTGTAATGTTGCCATTCGCATCGTAGGTGTACGCAAGGTTTTGCAAGTCCGTGCTACCACTCGTCGTCACTTTGCTACTTAAGCGGTAGAGCTTCGTAGCATCATACGTGTTGGTAGTTACCGTGCCATTTTGGTTTGTTTGCACCGTTACGCTACCGTGTGGTCCGTAGTCAAAGTCTGTGACTACATTTACAAAGCTGCCATCGGTAGACTCTTTGCGTTGTACAGTTTCGAGCTGCCCTGCAGTATTGTACGTGTATTTTACTTTGGAACTGTCCGGGTTCGTTATTTCCAACTGGTTCCCCTGCCGGTCATAGGTGTAAGTCGTCGTAAAACCAGAACCATTGGTGTTTTCGTACTCCTCACTCAGCTCTCCGGTTGGTGTGTATTTGTATGTGGAAAGGGTTGTACCAACCACTTCACTTTCGCACAACCTGCCCACACCGTTAGTACAGGTGTCGTAAGTAAACTGTACTTCTGTGCCAGACTGCCCTGTGTAGTTTTCCGTCAGTTTCCGGTTTCGGTCATCGTAGGTGTAGTTTACGGTTTGCCCTTTGGCGTCTACTGTTTGGGTCAGGTTCCCTGCGTCGTCATAGACATACGTCCATGTACCAAAACTCGTGTCGCTACTCGCATGCAAATCTTGCGCTGTTAGTCTTCTACCTAAACCATCGTACGTAAAGTTGCGCACATTCGAAAGCGCGTCTGTAATTTTTGTAAGATTTTTGTTGCCATTATACTCGTAGTACGTACTGTATGTGCTTGCACCATTGTGTTCGTCTACTCGCACAAGGTTACCATGTGCGTCGGTGTACAGATCTTTGTTCTTACCTCGTGCATCGGTTACAGTCTGTTTCCAGTCATCGTAAGAAGTAGTTACTGTACCAACTGCATTTTGTGCACTCACTACTCGGAGTACAGGGTCATATGTGTAAGTGGTAAGCAAGCTCGTCGTTGTCGTAGGACTCGTCTTACTACTACCCGTACTTGCGTACGGAGCAGACTCTTTGTACAACTGCTCCACAGTGTTGTACACCTTGTCTGTAACTGCAAAGGTGTTACTGTCTTCCATCTCTCTACGAGTTTGGATTTCTCGGTCAAAACCATCGGTGTAGGTATACGTGTCTACCGTGGTGGAACCGTCTAAGTAGTCTGTTCTTTGGATTTTATTCCCTACAGACTGTGGTGTATACGTGTAAGTAGTTTTCGTAACTAAGGTGCTCGGTGTAGTTTGGTCTGGCTGCTTTTCTTCTACCACGCGGTCAAGCCCGTCGTACACCGTTTGGAATACTCGTGTATTTGGGTCTGTAACTTGTTTTGGCTTGCCTAAGCTGTAGTCATAGGTATACGACACTACCTGGCTCAGTGGATTTGTTACTGTTGCTGGGTATAGGTAATAGGAGTCGTATGTGTAGCTTGTGGTCTTGCCTCGCGCATCTGTTTCGGTGCTTACCAACCCGTAGGTTGTGTTGTAGGTTTTTTGAGTAGTTACGTAAGCGCTGCCAGACTTCCAGCTTTCTACTTTGGTTTGGTTTCCAACGGTGACTGTACCGTGAGCTTGGTTGTCGTAATAATACTTACTTTCCCGCAACTTATTGCTGGACTGGTCTGTGACCGTCTCTGTTTTCGGCAAATATATAGTAGAGCCACTATTCACTGCGTACGCTATGTCTGTTGTAAGCTTGTCACTTCCGGTATCCGTAAATGTTCCCGCATCTGCACCAGTCACTTCTCCCCAATCAACCCGCTGCGTAAGTTTACCAGTCGAATCATCGTAGGCATATGTCGTCGCAGTATCCCGATGGTCGCTATCGCCATCGTACGTCATTGCCAAATTTTGAACCAACTTCACAAACTTTCGCCCATTCCCTAAGTCATAGCTTTCCCACTTATTTATAGTTTTTTGATATACATTACCTGACGCATCGACAATTTCAACCCGATACGGCTTTCCTATTTTCCATTTTTCGTCACTGTACTCTCCTTGACTGCTGTTTGTAGTATCCCCTTGGTGATAGTACGTAGTAGTAGCTGTATTTGCAGAGTCTGTTCTTTTTATCTTTGCAAAGCCTGAAAGCTTGCGATCAAAAGGACCGTTGTAGAAATACTTACCACCCTCATAGCAGTATGTGTATGCTGCAGTCAAACCGTTGCCATCATTATTTGTGACGCTCTTTACCGTTGTCAGGTTGAATGGCAAGTTTGGGTTAAGAATATTACCCGAGCTGTCCTTATACTTTGCAGACTTTTGGTAAGTGACATCAGTATACCCCCCTTGGGCATATGAGACCCTACTTAATAAATCAGGCTCAACTCCTCGGTGCTTCCAAACTTTAGTAGAAACAGAATTACCACTGTGGGTATAAGAATAAATAAAATCAACTAAACCATCATAATCAAAATCTCCTACGTGAGTCTCCCCGCCAGAAAAACCATTTGATGCAAAAGGCATATCCCAATTTGAGGCATCTGGCCCCCAGCTGTTACCTTTACCCAAACGAGTATGTCTATTTGAGTTATTAGAATCAGCTACAGTGTCAACAATTCCGTCTCCGTTAACATCCACGAACCTAACCCCTAGGTCATCTGGTCCAGTAAAATCAATTGGACTTACGAGATTTGCATCATTAGTCCAAGAACCAGTACCGTTATTTAAGTACGCATACCTATAGTTTATCTGATAAGATATATCACGCCAATAATAAATAATGTCTGGCAACCCATCATTGTTCACATCTGCCAGCTGTGTATTAGGAGCAGTTGTGTTAATAGCAAGATCCCAAGCGCTCGTAGACGTTCCAAAACTACTGCCAGTGTTTAACTGAACCCCTCTATAATCTCCTCCACTCTGTCGAATAATATCTGTCAGACCATCAGCATTCAAATCCGAGACCCTAGCCCCATAATCTTGAATACTTCCCCCACTATGATATGGATCATCGCCTGAGGTTTCAGCAAAGCCGATAGTAGGAGCCCATGAGTTGTCCTGCGTCCAACCACTGCCAGCATTATTTAAATATGCAGTATAAGTACTACCATTAAAACCTGGAGCAACATCTAGCCCGACTACAATATCTGGAAATTGGTCACCATTTACATCGGCAACCCTTCCACCTAAATCCCACACACCACCATAAGCTCCACCACGAATTTCCATACCCTGAAATAACAGGGGTGCTTGCAAGCTGGATTGTAAACTCCAATTGTAGTTACCAGTATTTAGCCAAGTTGATTGTTGTAGTGTATAATCTGTATTTTTGTAAGACTTAATAATATCTACCATTGCATCACCATTTAGATCTACAAGATTTCTGTACGCTGTCATTTGATCAGGCGCGGCAAATGTAGTTGTGTCTTCATCCCAGCCCGGAGTTGAAGTTTGGTATGTAAAACTAGTAGCAGGTAATGTTGTTGAAGTACCTGATTCATCTCTTCCAGACTCAGTAATACTTGCTAACATAGAGCGCAAGCCATTGTCCCCCGCAGAATAACCAAGAACGTACTTTCGGACCCAGCTACCACTAATTGCTGTACTGATTTCGGATATTCTATAGTTAGTTGTTACTAAAAATGCTGTTTTGTAGCTCTTTAAATTGTCCCCTCTACTCTGACGAGAAAAATTTATAGTGAATATACCATCAGTGCTACCATTGCCTGTATACGTAATTACACTTGGGTAAATTTGCCCAGCATCTTTATAGTATTCATAGCTTATGTAGTTGTTATTTGGATCTCGCACTTCTTGTAGCATCCATCTTGCCACTTTAGTGCTATCATTTGGATCATCCTGCCTACTTGCAGCACCCCCTCCAAAGGTATACGTGTTACCCAACTTATCTTTTACAGTCCACACATTGCTATTTAACGCATAGGTTCTAAAATCACCATTCTCTACAATCGCCCCATATGCACCCGAGCCAAGAGATTGCAACTCGCTGTCTAAAGAGGAAGAAAAATAATTTTCTGTATACAGCTTATCGGTACCTTTTTTATTTATTCTTTCTATATATGGAATATCTAACGACCAGCCATGCCCAAAAATACTTGAGTCATCGGCGTTTTGACTATTATACGTAAGCGCAATACTAGGCTGTAGTCCATTTCTACCAAGAGGAACTGTGATTGGATACTGATACATCAAAGCACCAGAATTTTCATCCACGTTTGGAAGCTTCTGCTGTACCGTAGAAGCAACACTGGGAGAACTAGGGTCACCCTGTTGCGACATGGCAGACTGGGTTTGGGATTCCGTATTTGTTTCTTTTGCTTCGTCTATGCTTTCCGCAGTCTTTGTATCTTCTGTATTTTCAGTACCCTCGGCGACCTCGGGTGCTACCACTTCTGAACTAGTTGTAGCTGTAGTAGGCTGGACTACTTGTTCACTGTTCACAACTTCGTCAGCTTGCACCCTAGGCGCATATGATACACATAATAAAAAAGCTAACAAAACAGCTGTTAGCTTTACAACAGTACTTCGTCCGCCTGCTCGTTGGCTGGTACGTTTTAACATATATTTTATTTAAATCACGAATTCCCCCACCTAACTCAATTATACCCCTTTTCAAATCAGCTGGTTATACACAGAGTACGTCCACCGTTCCAGTCAAAAGTTCGTGCTACCATACTCACATGGACAAAGAAACGAAAGAATATATAGACAGCAAATTTGCTGGGCTAGAAGTCGGTCAAAAACAAGGTGTAGAAGCATACGCAAGACGAAAGAAGCTAGTACAAAAGATTGTTGCGGTGTGTAGTGCAATTTTACTGGTGCTGTGTGGCTTCCTGTTTTACCTTCTGTACCAGTACCAGCTCCGTGGGTTTTTCCAGTAGACTATATCCCTTTCTGCGAAAAGCGTGTACACTATGTAGTACAGAGCCCTTCGACAAGCTCAGGGCATAGAAACATCTGTTTTAACTAGGTAATTTGAATATATGGGCGAGTTTAAAAAGTTTGGTGGTTTCAAAGGTAAGAGCGGCGGCTTCCGTGGTCGCGACTCTGGGAGACCCAGTTTTGGTGGCGGACGCCCAAGCTTCAGTGGCGGACGTGACCGTGGCGAACGTTCCGAAATGTTTTCTACTACTTGTGACCAATGTGGCAAGCAGTGTGAAGTACCCTTCCGCCCAAGCGGTAGCAAACCAGTGTATTGCAACGACTGCTTTGGAGGAAAGCGAGATGCTGCAAGTGAGTACGGCACACGTACCGACGCACCTCGTTACGAAAAGAAAGATAGCTTCTCGTTTGGTGCCAGTGCAAAACCCGCACACGCAAGCGGTGGCTCCGACAAGCAAGTAGAGGAACTCAAGCGACAAGTAGAAGCACTGCACACCAAAGTAGATAAGCTTATTGCGCTCTTCCAAAAAGACGCTCCTGTAGCTACCCCAGTACATGCTCCAAAAGTAGAAGCAGTCGTCAAAGCTACTACCCCAGCAGCTGTAGTAGTAAAAGAAGTTACAAAAAAAGCTCCTGTAAAAAAAGCAGCAGCTCCAACTAAGGAAGCAAAGAAATCCACCCCTGCTAAAAAAGCTACTCCAAAAAAGAAATAATCGTATTTCAAAAAACACTCCAAGAAACTCTTGGAGTGTTTTTGATTTAACCAATTTATTGCACTTGCTCTGTAAATACACTACACTACTGTAATGTTGCATAAGAAATTTATTGTAGACACAATCGCCCTAAATTTATTTGTGTTACTCACCGCTTTTATAGTTGAGATAGTAATTTCTCATATCCCATTCTCTATTTTTTGGCGTGGTAGATTGCTCATGGTATTACCCAATACCCTTACCGTCAAACCTTATTCATCTACTCGGAACTGGATTGGCGCACGTCTCGAGTCAATTACAAACAAGCACGTCAGAGTGTTCCTACGAGACACATTGGTCTTTATCTTATACAGGGTCCCTCTGATAATTATAGTCTTAAGCGTACTTGGTACGCCAATACACAAAGTCATTTCTGCAAGTATCAGCGCTACTATAATTTCGGGAATAAGTGGTAGACCATATGGGATATTCCTTGATGCAGTACGCAAATTATTTCATGTATAAAACACTCCAAGAGTTTCTTGGAGTGTTTTTGATTTACACTAAAATTCTGTCGTCTTGCAGTGGGTGCCACTTGTGTAGCTCGCGGTAGTTGGTATTAAAAATACCCACATCCATACAAGCAGTCAAAACAGCACGCAAGCACTGGTAGTCTTCACGGAAGTCATGCACACCGGCGAGCTCGTTCCATACGTACCCGAGTGTTTCGTCTTTGGAAGTTCTCACAATTTCGTTCGGCGCCATGAACCTGACTTGTTGAATTTCACTTTCTTGCAAAACTAAGTCTTCTACTGGACCATTGTAGATAGTAATAAAATCACGCATCCACAACCGCTCTGCCTCTTTGCGACTTGTGCGCCACGGAACCATTTGGAAGGCGTGAACGTGTAGCCCGATTTCTTCTTCTATTTCTTTGATAGCGTTAATGCGGAAACTCTCCCCTTCGGTCACATGTCCACCAAAGTGTGTAGACCACACCCCTGGGTAACGCTCTTTATGTACAGAACGCTGGTGGCACAATACTTGCCCTTCTGCGTCCAGAACAAAAATGTTTGTAGAGCGGCACCACAACTTTTTTGCAAATAATTCGCTGCGTGGGACAAGCACACCGGTTGGCTCCCCTGTGAACTCGTCTACCACTTGGATCAATTCTTCTGCTGGCATACAAAATATATAATTACACAATACGTGGAACTCATTGTACTCCTTTGAGGCCCACTTTACAAGAGCAAAAAACAAGCTGGTAACTCCCAGAGGGACGCTACCAGCCAACACTATAACCTAGACGTATAGACGTACACACGCATCAACACCCGCTTTAATGAGTAGCCCTACAGATGCGTATAAAAGCACCAATCCAAGAAACTGGCACGTCAAACGTTTTCGGTACAACGGTGCACGCGCATACTCATTATAATTTTTATATGCGCTCATTACAGCAGCGCTGAAGCAAAAAGCCAGCAATGCCGCATCCAATAGGAAGTGCCAATATGGATCTGATATGTGCTCACCAGCACCAAGTGCAGGACAACAAACAAACCAATACGCCACCCACTGCCAATTCAGCGTTTTCGTAAACATGACTATTCCTCCTCTGGAATGCAATCAAATTTGCTACAGTATGCCCGAAAACTACACGCAGCACAAGCATAACCCATTCTGGTATACTAGAAGCATATGAACATACAAAAACGTATTTCCGCCGCACTATTCCAAAATAGGTACTACGACTACTTAGAATAC
>CAZZBG010000024.1:4074-10827 GCA_964652865.1 uncultured Candidatus Saccharibacteria bacterium | reverse complement strand
TAACGTCGAACGAAAAGATAAAGAGTCTTCAGGTCGTAAAGTCTTAACGTCTTCACGCCAGATAAAAATTGAAAATTGAAAATTGAAAATTTAATTCTTGCTTAGCCCTTAGCCCTTAGCGCTCTCCCCTCCCTCTACTCTCTCTTTGAACTCATACGCCAGTCTGTTAAACGACCCCACAGCCATCACAATAACGACATCGCCTGCTGTGCATTCGGTTTGCAAAATCTGGAGTGCTTCTTCTTTGCTTGCAATGAGTCTCGTGTTTGGCTGGTGTGCTTGTATTTCCCGCAACACCTGCTCGTCGGTAATCCCTGTGGTGTTTTGGTGCTCACGTGCGCCGTACATGTGCGCCAACAGGACTTGGTCTGCTTGCCCAAAGCTTTGCGCAAGTTCTGGCAATGTTACTTTTGTTCTGCTGTACGTGTGTGGCTCAAATACTACCCACAACCGTTGTTCTGGGAATCTCGTTTTTGCTGCGGCAATTGTTTCGCGCACGGCAGTTGCGTGGTGGGCGTAGTCGTCCACAATGGTAACATCACCTTCGTGCAACACATCGAACCGGCGCTTTAATCCTTGGTACGACTGTACATATTTTTGTACCAACTCTTGCTGGAACCCAAGTGCCCTCAGTACGGTAATAACTGCCAACGCGTTGTACACATTTATCTCCCCTGGTAAGTTCACGTCGTAGTGTTCGGTGCGCTCGTTGTCTGGGTCAAGATTGTTCACCACTGTAAACGAAGAGCCTTCGTCGTGGTACTGAATGTCTACTGCACGCATATGTGCAGTGTGGTGAATGCCAAACGTAAACGAACGTCCGGTTTCGCGGTACACCACGTCTGCCAAGTCGGCATTGTCTGCATTGTAAATAATTAAGCCGTCATCTGGCACATGCGCAACCAACTCGCGAAACTCCCCTTTTATTTCATCTAAATTGGCAAAGACATCAGGATGGTCAAATTCCAAGTTGGTCAGCACTACAATATCACCTTTGTAGTAATGCATTTTCGGGGTTGGGTCAGCGTAGGTCGACTTGTATTCGTCTCCTTCGAACACAATATAGTGCCCCTGCCCAGAATAAAAGTTACTTTCGTACTCTTTCAAGACCGCGCCCACCATGAACGAAGAGTCGTCAATATTTTTAAGCGCATGCCCCAGCCAACCACTCGTCGAAGACTTCCCGTGTGTCCCTGCGACTACCACGCGAATTTTATCTTGGGACAATTGGTACAAAAGTTCAGCAAACGAAACAAACTCAATTCCTTCGCGCACTAACCACGCAACTTCTGGGTTTGCTTCCGTTTCCCCCGCAGAAATCACAAACAAGTCAGCTCCACTCTGCGCAATCTGCTGTTCGTGGTAACCAAAAAAGACTTCTATGCCTTTGTCTTCTAAAATGTTTTTTGCTGGTGGGTAAATAGTCGCAGCGTCACTCCCCAACACTGCAAAACCGCGTTCTTGCGCAAGTCCCGCCACTGCCGACATAGCAATGCCGCCAATACCAACAAAATATATTTTTTCTACTTGTGAAATATCCATACTGTTTTGCTTCGTTTACTCAGCTATCAATTTTTTAATCGCGTCTAAGTGGTACAGTGCCGACTGCCGCCCGTCTTGGTAGAGCCGTTCTGTTTGAGAAATTTTTACACTGTCACCGTAGTTGCCATTGCCTTCGTGAATCATGTAGTCACACAAGTAGGCATCGTTACTCAGTGACTCTGTTTTTGTTACATCGATAGCTAAATCCAAACTTCGTGTCACTGCACGCAGTAGCGTAAAATCTGCTCGAAACTCATCGTGTGGCACAGATTCAAAATACCCCACCATACCATCTGGGCTCACTACTCGTTTTGCCGCCCGAATCAAACGTGCTGGAGTAGACTTCAGCACCATCTGCTTTGCCAAGTTGTAAGCCCGACGCAGTTTAATATGTGATGGCAAAAATACATGTTTAGTAGACCGCACACTCACCCCGAGCACGGTGGTCGCTCCTGCTTCGCGAGCAAGTTGTGCCGGCAACACCGACAACACACCACCATCTACCAACGACTGGTTCCCCCACTGAATTGGTTCAAATAACCCAGGGACACTGCAGGTAGTGCATATCGCATGCGCTACATCGCCCATGGCCAAAGGCACTACTCGCCCCGTGTGCAAATTGGTTGCACCAAACACCAAGCGTGTCTGCAAGTTTTCAAAATGCGCAGACTTGGTAATGTGGGCGCGCAAATATTCTTCTGCCCGTGACAAAGAAAAAAGCCCACCTCGTTTACTGCGCACCATAAGCCCACGAAGCTTACCCCAATCCAGCGCAAACATTTCTTTTTTTAATCTATCTAACGTCCCACAGGCGTATGCAGCAGCCACAATACTCGCTCCTGATTGCGCAGAGATGACATCGACTCGCACACCTTCTTCTTGTAACACTTCTAAAAAGCCCACGTAAAAAACAGACCGCGCTGCAGCCCCCGATAACGCCAAACCTAATTTTCGAGTTGGTTGTTGCATTGTACGTGCACGATACTACTGCTCTGCCCGCGCCACACTGGCGACAATCCGAGCCAGATGCGCGGTAGCATTCTGCGGCAAAAGTGCCGAAAGATTACGAGCCAACCGCTTGTGCAGTTGGTGCTCAAACAAAAAACCACGCAAGAGAGAACTAAAATTTTCTGGAGTCAGTAACTCTTGTGGTACCACCAAAGCGGCTTCTTTTTCGTTTAAAACATCAGCATTTGCCTCTTGGTGGCTGTGTGGCATTGGGATAATTATAGCTGGCTTACCCAGAAGCGCAAGCTCGGTTATGGAGCCCATGCCAGCCCTACACACAACAATATCTGCTGCTGCATACGCCATACCCATGTCATCCAAAAACTCAAACTGCTTATATTTGCCACTCCGCAGGCTGGGCACACTCGCTTTATGGGCTCCGGTTAAATGCAGCACATTGGCAAAGCCAGTCAGTTGTGGCAAAGCATTCGCCACTAACTCGTTCAACGCGAGCGCACCAGTCCCCCCACCCATGACAAGCACGGTAGGAAATTCTGCGTCAAGATGAAAATGTGCCACCGCCTCTTTTTTGGTTGGCACTGTCAGTGTTCTGGCAGGGTTGCCCGTCCACACCACACGCTCTTCTTTTTTGTGCTGCAAGTGACCCAAAATCCAGCCCGCTGGAAAATCTGCGGTAGATGTTTCGAGCGCGACGGTGACTCGTTTGGCAAGTGGTGCACACAATTTATTTGCCAGCCCAGGCACTACATCTTGTTGGTGCACAACAACAGGAATACCGCGAAGCCACGCCGCCCACATAACTGGCACCTGTACAAACCCTCCAGCCCCAACCACACACAACACTTTATCTTTTCCTAAAAATCGGTAGCTTTGGACCAAACCTACCAATAACTGAATTGGCATGAGGAAATTCCAGAGTGACCAATACCGCCTGAGCTTCCCACTCCAGACCTGTACGGAATCTACCCCAGCTTTTTTTGCTAAGCGATGCTCTACCCCACCACTCCCTATAAGCACACACGTCACTGCAGGCAACTTTTTTTCAAGTTCTGGTACGAGTGCCAACAGTGGAGTCACTGGTCCCCCACTCCCACTGGCAGCCAACACAATTATTTCTTTTTGCTTTTTTGGTTTCATGCGCTAGAGAGCTTTATCTTCTAAGTGTACTACATACGGCACCAGTGGTGTAGTTGCTGGTGTCTGCGGTGTACCACCAGCAGCAGCTTTCAAAATTTGCAGTGTTTGTTCTGCGGCGTACTCCCAGCGAAAATTTCGGGCTCGCCCAACTGCTTTTTCTTGTTTGCTTTCGTAAAATTGTTTGTCTTGTGCCAGCAAGCGCAACTGCTCTGCGATGTCTTCTGGATTTGCCGCATCAAAATACACTGCAGCATCGTCATATACTTCGGTAAATACCGCGGTGTTTGCCACTGCCAGAGGTAACCCAAAATGCATTGCTTCTACCCCTGGTAGCCCAAAGCCTTCGTTTGCAGACGCACTCACAAATGCATGCGCGCCTTGGTAGAGCGCCGCCAATACGGCATCGTCCACATATCCGGTAAACACTATGTGGTCAGCGTACTTACTAGCAAGCACTTTGAATTTCTCGTCTGGATAATGTGGGTCAACTTTGCCGGCAAAGACCAAGTCCACATCGAGATGGTACTTTTCCAATAATAAATCGAACCCTTGCGCGAGTGCTGCAATATTTTTTTTCCGTTCCAGTGTCCCCACGAACAAAAAATATGGTCGAGTCAGCAAAAAGTTTTTCTTGACCGCTGCTACACTATGCAAAGGCTGTTCTGCCAAAGTCGTCCCTTCGTATACTACGTGCACTTTCCGCTGGACGGTTGGATAATAGTGCGCAATGTCTGCACGCGCTGCTTCCGAAGGTGCAATGACTGCCCGAGAAGCAAACAGTGCGTGCTCCATCTCTTTTTTGTACGCGTAAAAATGTGCGAGCCTGCTTTTTTTATGCCCCGACAACCGGTGGTGCACCATGTCGTGCACAGTCACCACAAAGGGTTTTTTGTATAAAATGGGGTGGTTAAAGTTTGGGAAATGTACTACGTCAAGCGGGTATGAATTCAGCAATCGCAAAAAACTCACCTGCTCCGCAACAGAATAATGTCGAGCAGTACTCGGGACAAGTGTGACAAAAGGGAACTCCTGCAACACTGCCAAATCTTCTCCCAAAGTGGTTTGGTTATAAAAAATAAAAAAGGCATCTGTGGTGTTCTGTGCGAGAAGCGCTTTTAAAAGCTCAAACGCATACCGGCCAATACCACCGTGCTGTGTGCCCCCCATGCGAAAATCAAAGCCTATGTTCATATATATAGTATACCGCTACGACACAATTATCTCGAGCCTTCTCTGAATTGAACCTTTTGATTCATTACCCCCACAAGGTCGGTTTAGCAAATTTTGTATGGTAAAACGCCCTTCTCGTGCGACTATTACCTTTTTAAATTATTAATCCTTTTTTGAATCAAAGTTAAAAAGTGTCCATAATATTTTTCTTGCAGCTCGGGTATCTGCCAATCTTTTCCAGTAACAATGTGTCTGCAATTTTTAGACCCACAAACACACTCCCATTTCGAAATTTTTTCTTCGTTTGCTTCCCAAATCACATAATCAGCTGTAAGTTCCTCTCCTGGCAGAATATCTCGCATGGCTTCAAGAGCAAAAGAGTCTTTCATCCAAACATTTGGTTCACAAGAGTGATTTATAAAATAAGCACTACTTTCTCCCCTATCTTCAATGGAAAACAAATTTTCATCAAATTGCATTACGAGCTTACCTTCAGTTTTTGCCTTTTCTGCTTGATCCTTGTTCACATAATTTCCACCCCAAATAATAACTACTTCGCCTTGAGAGATAAGTTTGGTAGCAAACATTCCTCTGCCACGATTCTCTGCATTTCTAATTTCTATTTTCGAATTTATATAATCTTCTTTTGGAGGCATGTTGTATGAATTAGATAACAATTTAGAGCTTGTATGTAAAACAAAAAACGGTGGCACGGGATATTAATATTAGAGCTCATCTCGCGCTAGCTGTTGTTGGCGAGACCACGCGCTGTCGCACTTGGGCTCTGGTGAGCCGTCTGGCCAGTGAGCACCTGCAACGTTTCTGCCGCTGTCTTATCCCACGAAAAGTTACTGGCTTGGGCTATTCCGGCGGCACTCAACCGCTCACGGAGTGTAGCGTCTTGCACAACCACATCGAGCGCTCGCGCTATCTCTGCGTGGTCATACGGATTTACCAACACTGCAGCAGAACCGCATACTTCAGGAAGACTGGTCACACTGCTCGTTACTACTGGTGTCCCCACCGCCATTGCTTCCAAGACAGGTAACCCAAACCCTTCGTACAAAGATGGGAACGCAAATACACGCGCCAGCTTGTACAATGCTGGTTTGTCTGCTTCTTCCACAAACCCTAAAAATTGAATTTGCTTTGCTCGCTTGCTTTTACGTGCTCGTGCAAAAATACTTTGGTATTTCCACCCAGGCTTTCCGGCAATGACCAAAGGGAGCTGCTGCTCCATGGACTCCCACGCAGCAAGCAACCCTTCTACATTTTTTCTTGGTTCCAAAGTCCCGCAGTACAAAATAAACTCCCCTGGTAGTCCGTAGCGGTTGCGCACATCGCGCAAAACCGAAACATCAATCTGAGGTGTAAACCGTTTTGCGTCTACTCCTTGGTACACCACCGTAATCTTTGCTGCAGGCAAGCCAAGCACAGAAATAAGTTCTTGCTTGGTGTATTCAGACACCGCAATAATATGGTCGGCGCGAGTCAGCGTGCGTCGGAAACCCACCGAGGAGTGCCACAGCCGTCGCCGGATATTGTAGTACTCTGGCAGTACCACCGGAGACAAGTCGTGTACTGTCACAACTAAACGTTTCCCCGCTCCAAGCACTACATGGTTAATGTTGGGCATGAATAAACAATCAAACTTGCCAATAAGTCCGGCAAAATCTGGTTTGCGTGCAAACGTGGTGGACAAAGCCAACAACTTGTTGGGGATACGACGTGCGACGACACTGGTATTCAAAAAACGCAAATCCTCTGCTTGCTTTGGGGATAAGCCGTTGTAAAACAATACGTATTTATTTTGTTTATCTTCGCGAATCATGCGCTCAAGCAAACTCAGCGTGTAGTTTTCTACACCGCTAAACGTACCGCGTTGAATACTGCGAAGGTCAATGGCAATGGTCATAGGAGAGGAAGAGAATAGAG
>CAZZBG010000024.1:0-3974 GCA_964652865.1 uncultured Candidatus Saccharibacteria bacterium | reverse complement strand
ACAATACGTTTAATTTCTTGCAGGAAGCGGGTTTTACTAAAGCTCTCTGCTTGCTCTCTCAGCGCTGTAACAGTGTACCGACTCTCGTCCCATTGTTCAACTAATGCTTGCAGCTCTTGTACTGAGCCTTCCGAAAACCACTCACCTGTCTTGTGTGGTACTACTGTTTCTGCCGTACCACCCACATTCAGGCCAATGGTCGCGGTACCACACGCCGCCGCTTCGAGTGGTGTAATCCCCGCGTCTTCTTTCTGTGGGTAGATATACCCCCGCGCCGCGCTGTATTCATCCCGCAAAGCTTCGTCCGACACCCGACCCAAAAAGTGAATGTTTGGTTTGGCAATAGAACGCAAGTACGCCTCTTGCCTACCGGTGCCTACCACATGGAGTGGCAGCCCAAGCCGGTTGAACAACTCTACTACCATTTCGTTTTGCTTGTGTGCTTGGAGCCTTCCCGCAAGTAAAAAGTAATCTGCTTTTGGCTTGGTTGGTCGCCAAAACTCGGTGTCTACAAATGGATAGACCACCGTACTCTCCCTCCCGTAGAACTGCTGTATGCGGCGCTGTACTTCTTGGGAATTTGCAATGAACACATCTACCCGCCTCGCTGCAGCCAAATCCCACCAGCGCAATAAGTAGAGAAACGGTCTAACCGCTAGTTTAAACGGCCATGGAGTTTCTTTGACTGCATGCGCAACATCTGTCCAAATAAACCGAGTTGGCGTGTGGCAATACGAAACATGCACACACCCCCGCGGTTTGCGAATTGCTTTGGCAAACGAAGAACTAGAACTGAGCAATACATCATACTCTTTTGGAATACGGACAAACCACAAAGCTGTCGGCACCAGCGGAAACAAATACTGAAAGTGCGCGTAGAGGTTGTACACATACTGCAACGGACTAACCACAATGCGCCAACCCGAAAGGTCTTTGGGATAGCGTGCGTCTACTACTGTGGTGTATACCGGCGCAGTGGGGTACAGTTCATGGAGTGCTTCCACCACCCGTTCTGCTCCCCCTGCTTGGGTAAATGAATCATGTGCTAAAGCTATTTTCATAAGTACAAGAACAACAACGACTCAGTACACGGACTAATAATTCTCTTTTGGCTTTGCACCAAAGAAAATAAGGTATGCGCTCTTAAACAATGTTTTTATATCCAACCACAACGACCAGTTCTCTATGTAGTAGGTATTCAAACGAATCTCTTCTTCGAATGGTAAATCTGGCCACGACATTTGGGCAATTTGCGAGACACCAAATATTCCAGGCTTAATGCTAAACATGCGCTGATACTGACTGCGATACCGTTCTACTTCATCGAGCACATGCGCTCGGGGCCCCACGAGACTCATGTCTCCTTTTAACACATTCCAGAACTGAGGCAATTCATCCAACTTTGTCTTCCGGATAATCTTACCTACTCGAGTTACCCGTGGATCGTCTTTAACTTTCAAGAACGGTGCATCTTTGCCACCGCGATCATTTTTCTCCCACAGCTGCTGGCGAAATTGCTCTGCCTCTTCACCACCAAGCCCAGGGCTTAAGTTGGTGTACATACTGCGAAACTTATAAAACCAAAAATCTTTACCGCAACCACCACGCAAAGCAGGATAAATCGCTGGGCCTTTCGTGTCTAGTTTAATGGCAATATAAATTGCTGCGTACACTGGAGAGAGTAAGAGTAACGCGCTACCACTCCCCACAATATCTAGTACGCGCTTGGCCACTTTTCCCCAGCCATCAAGCGGTGTGTTCTTAATAGAGATCAGTGGGACACCGTGGTAGTCAAACACTTCACGCACATTGCGCTGCACGTCGAACACGTTTGGTACATAGCTAAACGCCAAACCTTTTCCCCGAGCAAACTCAAGCAACTGCAAATTTTGTTGGTCGGTTACGGTTGGGTTTGCTTGGATAATTTCGTCTAGCCGGTGTGCTTCGTAGAGCTTTTCAAGCTCAGCAATGACTGAGTCAGAAAATACTAACTCCTTCACGACACGAAGTCCCCATTTTGGGTTTTTGAGTGAGTCTTTAATCATTTGGGAGTCAGAGTGCGCACCGTCTATTAACACCACATGGTGTAACCCTTTTCCTTTGCGAAACAACACCTGCTGCAAGATCTGCAACACGACTCGACCAAACAACACAAAGACAATCGTAAAGCCCCAACTTGCTAAAATAATAAACCGCGAAGGAAACAAGTGGGAGTCAAAGAAGAACAAAATCATTACAAAAAACAAAGCCACAGACACCCCTGTTGCAATGCGTCCCAGCTGCCACATGAATTTTCTCACCCCACGCATGTTGTACAAACCAAGCGCAGCAAACAACAATAGCAACACCGGTACGACAGACAGCGCGGTCAACAAAAATTCTGAAAGCACCAAGTCGTACTGCACTGGTCCGACCAAACCGGTAAATCGCAACCGACTACTAAACGCTGCCCATGCAGCCAGCAGCAACATCACTGCATCGAGCGGTACAGAAAAAATATTAAAAAAGAGTTCGGAACGTTTCATACTACTATTGTATTAAAACTATGTGGGCTTCGTACCCCCTGAGCAGCCCTCCTATGTAGTATACACTGCCCACCCCAGCGGCAAAAACAGAAAAACCACCGCGGGTTGGTGGTTTTTATGCTCTTTGTAAGCTCATAAGCCGAATTCTGTTTCTAAACAATCATCTATCTGCCCCAGCCATTACTGGCGAGGTCAAGCTGCCTACCAAATTTGGCATTGCACTCAAGTAAGGGTTTAGCCGTTTCACTTCGCAGTTGCCTACGAAACTACCCCATAAGGGTAGCCTAGTCTTTCGACATCGGCCGTTTCTGTTCGCACCTCGTGGGTTACCCCAGACGGGAATTACCTCCGACGCGCTTTCGCGGTCGGAGCTCCGCACCCTTTCGAGCGTCGGAGCCGCTACCATTCTTGGAAAACCAAGTAAGTGTTCGGACTTTCCTCCAAACTTCTTGCGAAGCTCGGCGATTGTTCGACTTGCAAAGAACTTTACTATTATACGGAAAAAGTACTCATTAGTCAATTTCTCGTTACGAAGGTGACCATTGTAACGGTTACAATGGTCACCTTCGTAACCAAACTAATTAAAATAAAAAGAAGAACCCCAAGCCAGATCTTCACGAGTTGCATGAGCACATGCTTCTAGTGTCAATACTGACAAGGGGCTCTTAGGGAGCTGCCAACGCAGGGGGAAAATTTTTATTGAGCTTTTTTGGAAAAGTTCTAAAAAACTTTCGCCACACTGCAGCGGCATTGTTTTAACATCCTCCGATGTTATTTTTTTGCGTGGGACTAGTCCCACGCCAACGTTCGACCGGCATCTTCAGGGATGCGGCTCCGGTGGCGTAACTCGCCATGTGGATCGCCGGCTCCAAGAGCCGGTCGAACGTTGTCTACGGACAACAAGTAGGGCAAGCCCAATGAGGCAAGCACATGCCTCTGTCGTCTGGGCATACAAACTACCCTACTTGTTGTGTGGGGGTTAAGCCAGTGTCCGCGCATACAGCACCAACGAATCATTTGTCCATGAAAAGTGGACGTCAGCACTTATACCAGTGCAGTAATGATATCGTCCCTCACCATGAGGGCCACTGACTTAACTACAAGTGTTGCTTCCTTACCCTCTCCCGAAGAGTGCGCCTGCTTGTGAGCAAGCCCCTTAACACTCTCCCAGAGCGGGTATCCGTCACCGCTCTTAGGAAGCAACTTGTACCGGAAATATACCACAAAAACGTAAAAAAGCAAGGGTTTGCACCAAAATAGAGTGCAAACCCTTTATTTAAGCCAGAAAATAGTAACTAAACCACTTTACTGCTACCGCGTCAAGGAAATAATGCTGTTCCCCACCGAAGTTTCCAGCTCCGGCGCAAACACCGTTACCCTACTATTTGCATCTTGGTATATCCGATACCCCGTATTGTAACTACTCCCCGCATAGCTTTGCCCCACAAC
>CAZZBG010000023.1:0-10988 GCA_964652865.1 uncultured Candidatus Saccharibacteria bacterium | reverse complement strand
CATTTCCCAACTGACTATGCAGATGGTACAGGGCAAACGGGGTGTAATCCGTGTGGGCCGTATGTGCATGACTATACCGACACCGACACAGGCCAAGTCGTTGGTCAGTTTAGTTTGCTGATTACGCCGCCACCAAATGGTACCACGGTGGTGACTATTGTCTCTACAGGAAGTACCAGCGCAAATCCTTCTGTTGAGCGAAGGGTGACAGTAAGGTATGGGGTGCCTAGTCTTGCGCGGTACGCATTTTTAACGAACTCAGATGTGTGGATTGGTGATACCGAATCGGTGAGCGGTGAAATGGCTTCCAACGGAGGGATTCGGTTCGATGGTACCGCGAATGCGCCAATTCAGTCTGCCAAAACCACGTACACCTGTCCGAGTTGGTCTGGGAGTCCTTGTCCGGCGACCAAAGCAGGGATTTGGGGGTCTGCTTCTACAGCGACGCAAGGCTACTGGCAATATCCTGTGCCAAACGTTGATTTTTCGAGCATGACTGCTGATTTGGCCTCCATGAAAACAGCGGCACAAAGTGCGGGGTTGTATCTTTCGCCTTCAAATGCACTCGGGTATTCTTTAGTATTTAATGCGAACGGCACAGTGAGTGTATATAAAGTGACGAGCTTTCGAAGCATGACAGGGATTCTTGCGTGGGATGTGAATGGTTCTGCAGTTTCCTCGGCAATAGATTACCAAAATAGGACACTCCAATTTACCCAGGCGATTCCAACTAACGGTATAATTTTTGCAGAAGATCATGTGTGGGTCGAAGGAACAGTCAATGGACGAGCGCAAGTGACTGCAGCAAAATTGCCGTATAACCCAACAACCGCTCCGAACATATATATTCCGAACAATATTTTGTATGCGGCAAAAGACGGGACACACGCCTTGGGGCTTATTGCTCAAAAGAATGTTGTTGCGACCTACTTTGTCCCAACAAATTTAGAAATAAATGCAGCGCTCATTGCACAAAATGGCAGCGTGCAGCGGTATCAGTTTGGTGGAGGGAGCTCCAATGTGCGGACGAGTATTACGGTGTATGGATCTTTGGCTACATTTGGGCCATGGACGTGGAGCTATGTTTCGGGCACTACGGTCGTTTCTGGGTTTACGAACACTTATACGAACTATGATGCGAATTTATTGTACGGTCCACCACCGAGTTTTCCTTTGACGAGTGATGGGTATGTGCAAATGAGTTGGCAAGCAGATTAACTTTCTTTTTATGAAAATACTTGTATTGCTTTTTCTAGTGTTCGCGAGTACTTTGGGAGCTACCGAAGTGCACGCTGCGCGTGGAGTAGTGCCAAGCATTGCTCCGTTATTTCCGACCCCAGAAAACACAAAGCCTAATTTGGGGAGAAATGTAAACTATGAAGGTGAGTCGGTGTTTTCCGAACCAGCAGCAGAGTTGGCAGAGGGGGCGGTGTCAGAAAATGAGGCTACGAGTACGAAAACTGATGGTGTTGCTGGAGCGACTGAACAGCAGGTGCAGACGTACTGGTGGTGGATTATCGGGGTTCTTGTGGCGGTGGGGATAGTTGGGGCTTTTGGGTACTGGTGGTTTCATATGCAAAAACGAGTATGATGATACAAAATTTTTCACAATTAGCAAGTACCGCACTGCGAAAAAAAGCACTGCTCATTGCAGAGGCGGGCTTGGAAGCAATTGCGACAACGCCGCGGGTACGCGCTGCCGTACGGTATAACAAACACCGTGACGAATTATTTGTGGAAGGGCGTCGTTATAAGCTTGCGTCGGTGCGTCGGTTGGTGGTAGTTGGATTTGGAAAAGCTGCGTATGAAGCAGTCACGACGTTGTATAGCATTTTAGGTGACCGTATTTCCGAAGGGTTAGTAGTTGACTTGAAAGGTGATAGTGTCGGGACTCTAACGACTACAGTTGGGTCTCACCCCTACCCGAGCGCAACCAATGTGACAGCTACGAAACATATTTTAGAAGTGGTTACTGGAATGACCGCAGAAGATATGGTGTTGTGTGTGGTAAGTGGGGGAGGGAGTAGTTTGTTGTGTTATCCGTACAAACAGACATGTGAGTTGCAATCGAGCATTGTGCAAGCCCTGATGCATTCGGGGGCAACGATTCAGGAATTGAATACTGTACGCAAACACATGAGTTTGGTGAAGGGCGGACAACTTGCAGCAGCAGCCTACCCTGCAACAGTGATCAACTTAGTTTTTTCTGATGTTCCGGGGGATGATCCTGCGCTGGTGGCGAGTGGGCCAACATTGTACGACCCTACCACTAGTGCTGAAGCAGAAGCCGTATTACAAAAGTATGCAATTCTAGAAAAATGTGGGCTTTCCAAATGTGATTTGCACGAAACGCCAAAAGAGGAAAAATATTTTGCTTCGGTGCATACGCATGTGTTAGTGTCTGGCAAGCTCGCCTTGCGGGCTATGTCGGAGAAGGCAGAGAACTTGGGATTTGCAACTAAAATTGCTTCTGCTGCATATGCAGGAATAGCAAAAGAGTTGGCTGTGGAATTTGCTGGTATGCCCAAAAAACGCCAGTGCGTCTTGGCAGCGGGGGAAAGTACGGTGGTGGTGAAGCATGCCGGAAAAGGTGGACGCAATTTAGAAATGGCGTTAGCGGCTTTGCCGCAGTTGGGCCAAGACCACGTGTTCTTAGCGTTAGATACTGATGGGTACGACAATACGCCTTTTGCGGGAGCGATAGTAGATGCCCACACAAGAGACGCCGCACAGCGGGTAGGAATGTCACCAGTAGTAGCTTTGGAGCAGAATGGGAGCTACCAGTTTTTTGAAGCGGTTGGCGATTATATTGCGACTGGACTAACAGGGGCAAATGTAGCAGATTTTGTGGTAAGTATCAGAGATTGAGTCGTGGTACAATAGTACAGTATGAAAATATGTTTTTGTGAGTCAGATGCTTGGACCGAAAGTCGAGTCCGAGCAACCGTGGGTGACCACGTTCTTGTTTTTAGCGAGTCGGTCGCGGAAAACGCAGAGATTCCTACCGACACCGAAGTGCTATCGGTCTTTGTAAGCTCGCGCGTCACTGGTGCGGTCATGGATCGGTTGCCCAATTTAAAGCTTATTGTTACGCGAAGCACTGGTTACGACCACATAGATAACCAAGCTGCGAGTGCGCGGGGGATTGTGGTGTGTAATGTGCCCAGCTACGGCGAACGAACAGTTGCCGAGTATACCTTTGCACTACTTCTTGCAGTATCCAGACGGCTCTATCCAGCACTACTTCGTGTCCACGCAGAGAGCTCTTTCCATACTGAAGGGCTTACTGGATTTGATTTGGCTGGGAAAACGCTTGGAGTAATTGGGACCGGAAGAATAGGTTGTCATGTTATAGAAATGGCAAAAGGTTTTGCGATGCATGTAGTTGCCTATGACCCATTTCCTCGCGAAGGATTGGAAGAGCAAATGGGAATGCGCTACGTGTCTCTTGACGAGCTGTTGAAAACTTCAGATGTTATAACTTTGCATGCCCCCTATATGGCAAGCACGCACCATCTATTACACAGTGGGAATATGCCCCATATAAAGCGTGGTGCAGTACTCATTAACACTGCTCGTGGTTCGCTTGTCGAGACGACTGCACTTGTGGCAGCGCTTGATTCGGGACAGCTTGCGGGGGCGGGGTTAGATGTGTTAGAAGAAGAACAATTTTTGGGGGCGGAGAGCGCGCTCCTTTCAGGAAAATCTGAAACTGCAAAAATGGAAACAGTGTTGGCGGATCATCAGTTGTTGCACTATCCAAATGTATTGGTCAGTCCACACAATGCTTTTAATACCATAGAAGCACGTGAGCGCATTTTAGACACTACTGTGCAAAATATTCATGCATTTGTTTCTGGCGCTGTGCAAAATATCGTGAAGTAATTTCGTGTGGATATCTCAAAAGAGTTTGGTGTATGTGGTATACTAAATGTACAAATGTAAATGTGTAACTGAAATAAAACAGACATATGGATCAACAAAATTTTTCACACCCAATAACGAGTCATCCTCAAGCTCCAAAGGCTTCTAAATTGCCTTGGGTGATCTTGGCAGTGGTTATACTTGCGCTTGCAGTATTTGCTATAGTCTTTAGAGACAAGCTCATGTCGGGTGACGACAAGATGCAAGGCGAAGCAAAAGCGAGTGGGTACCAAGCAGTATTTTTGACCAACGGCCAAGTATACTTTGGAAAATTATCCGAAGGGCGCAAGGGCCAATACATGCTCCGCGATATTTTCTACTTACAAGTACAGAATCCATCAATCCAAGGTTCTCAAGAGCAGTCACAACAGCAAGAGCCAAAATTGTCTCTTATAAAACTTGGTGAAGAGCTCCACGGTCCAGTAGACGAAATGGTGTTAAACAAAGACCACGTGCTCTTCTACGAAGATATGAAGTCAGACGCGAAAGTAGTGCAAAAGATGTTAGAGTATAAAGCAAATCCAGCTGCTGCGCAGCAACAGGGCACGCAGCAAGCTCCAGCAGCTACCCCAGCACCAAGCGCTACTCCAGCGAACTAGCTTTCTAGCTTTCTAGCTTTCTAGCTTTCTAGCTTTCTAGCTTTCTAGAGAAAAACATACGAGCCGCCGCAAGGCGGCTTTTATGTATCCTTGTGCGGGGGTCTATTCCCACAACAAAAAAACTCCCGTTAGGGAGTTTTTTTAAACTAAGCACTTTGTACTAAGCACTGATTCAGTTATTTTGCCAAAGCTTTTGCAAAAGCGTCAAAGCTTTCTGGGGCTTGTACTGCGAGCTCGGAAAGCATTTTGCGGTTAATCAAAATATTTTCCTTTTTCAAGACGCTGGCAAACTTGCTCCAAGTGGTACCGTTTTCGCGAAGAGCGGCGTTAGCTCGTTGGAGCCACAATGCACGTTGGTCACGCTTGCGGTTGCGGCGGTCGCGGTATGCGTAGGTGTCAGCATGGAGCAACGCTTCGCGGGCAAGGGCAAAGTTGGTAGAGCGACGGTTGTCGAAACCTTTTGCGCGTTTGAGTAGGTTCTTTCTTCGTTTGTTGGCGGCGACGCCTCGTTTGATACGTGTCATATAGAATAGCTTTTCAGCTTTCTAGCTTATACTTCGTAGCTTCCTAGAAAAACCTAGAAAGCTAGAAAGCTTTAAGCTGAGAAGCTTTACTTATAAGGGATTAAACTCTTAAGCTTGTTGTTGGTCTCGGAGAGGACTTGGTCACGGCGTTTGTTCTTGGTAACCTTGCCAGTTTCGCGAGAGTTGAAGTGATCTTGCCCCATTGTGCGGTGCATAATCTTTCCGGTTGGAGTTAAGCGAATCCGTTTGGATGCACCTTTGTGAGTTTTAACTTTAGGCATAAATGAATTGTTCAGAATTAAATAAAATTGTTCAAAATTTACCAAAATTTTTCAAACTCAAATTGTACTAATAAATTTTGGACAATTCTGTGCAATGATGGTCAATTTGTTAATTACTTGTTTGGTGCAAGGGTCATGGACATGGTGTTGCCCATGCGGCGCAAGGGGACTTCTATCCGGTGTGGAGTAGTGAGCTTGCCTTGGAAGTTTTTCATTTGCTTTTCTGGTAAATCCAAGAAAGCCTGCTCTCTTCCACGCATACGTAGCTCTACCTTTACCAGATCACCATCTTGTAAAAATTCATCTGCTTGCTTTGCTTTTGTTGCTACATCATGGTCAGAAATTCGGACAGACAAGCGAACAGTTTTGACTTCTACTTTCTTAGCTTTCTTCTTTTGCAGTTGTTCCGCTTTTTGCTGCTGGTAGCGGTATTTGGCAAAGTCTATGACTTTTGCCACTGGCGGTTTTGCGTTAGGGGAGACCTCTACTAAGTCGAGGCCGTGCTCCGCTGCCAGTTTTAAGGCGTCAGAAAGTGTGTATAAGCCAATTTGCTCGCCGTCTTCGTTTACTAAGCGAAGCTCTCGAGCTTGAATTTGATGATTTATCCTGGTTTTTTCCAATGTTTTTGTACTTAAAGTTTCAAAAACTTCGTGGTAATTATACGGTTTTCCTCTGAATCTGTCAAAAAATCTGAAGACCCTCGAATCTCGTCCTGTTCTAGCTCTTTTCCGCCTATTTCCCACATAAATTGTTACTAGGCGCGCATGGTAAAGGTTGCCATGCGCGCCTAGTAACCAAGTGCGATAAGCTATTGCTTTTTTTATTACTTTTTGGTATAGTATGCATCGTTGCCCATGCGGCAGTACTTTTATATTTTCTAGGGGGATTTAGTAAACAGAGAGTTTAGAGTTAGTGCTTGCGTTGTAGAACACAGGAACCTACTACAAAAATTTTGTAGCAGATTCCTGTGTTCATATGACAAAAGCTTCATCGCGAAGCAACGTGAATACGGGTTAGACCGACAATTGGGCGTTTTGCCCACGATGAGGACGTGGAGGCCTCACATATCATGAAGCAAATTTTCACTTTGGTTTGCATGGCGTTGGCTATGGCAGTTATTTCGACAAGTGCCTCGGCACAAAATATGGCAATCCTGCACGGCTCGTTCCAGAAGAACACGAGCTTGTCCCCAGGCGCCATTGGCGTTTTGTTCAGTCCACAAGTCAATGGCGACGTCGCTCAGCCAGCTGGTAGCGTTCCACTTCCGATTGAAATTAATGGCTACCGCGTAAATTTCAATGGTGAGCCATGTGCCTTGCTATTTGCAGGCTCCAGGTCATCAGGGCAGATCAACTTTGTAGTCCCGCCTCGTCCCCAGTGGGCAAATCTTTTTGTCCGAGTTGAGCTTCAAAAGCGCCAAGCTGGAGAGCTTGTTACGGTTGATTTTAACTCAGTCCCCGTAGAGCAGTTCGCTCTCGGCTTGTTTTCGGCAAACGCAAATGGGCAGGGTGTACCCGCTGGCACATTTTTGAACATTTTTCCATCGGGTGCGCAGCAGTATTTATCCATGGTTGCGTATTCTCCTAGTGGAGTAGGCGTTCCGTCGGTCCATGAAATTTATCCTGCCGGCTTCACCGATCAGTATGCGGTGTTGTACACCACAGGTGGCGCATATGTGCCAGCCAATTGGTTGCCGCAAGTAAAAATTGGTGGACGGACTGATGTCGCTGAAGCAGTCTACTTTGGCCCTTCGGGGTTCATTGGAGTGCAGCAGCTCAATGTTCGCTTAAATAGCCGAGCCCTGGCAGATCGTGGTCTTGCTCAAGGACAAACAGTTACGCTTGAAATTGTTGGCGGCGGCATCGGCGAGTTGCGTTTTCGCAACTCATCAAACGTTTACGATCCAGGCCAAAACTAATTTTCCAAACTCTCTTTCCAAAAAGGCGGTGGTGCATTCGTGCTCACCGTCTTTTTGCTTTTTATACCCACTCCGTTACTAGGCGCGCATGGTAACGGTTACCATGCGCGCCTAGTAACTAGTTTGACAGAGGAGAGGTTTTACAGCATAATAAATATATGGGGATGACGGATTTCGACAGTTCTTTCAGATGTACGTAATATGCAAGACGAGCACGCCTATTGGTCTCGATAATCCCGTGGGCATCCAACAAATGCAGCAAAAACTGCTTGGTCTAAAGTAGAAGCCGCGTTCAACGCAGCTACTTTGGCACCAGTGTATGCCTAAACTTTAGGTGTATGCCTAGCACTTGTGACTTCCCGCCACAAGGTTCGCTAGTTCATTAGGGAATATATATTCAGTGGTTGGTTTACCTGCTGAATACGAACTTTGTAAGCCGACTGTTGTGGCTTGTCGTCAGCTACGATACGCAACAGAACTATTAGCTGACTAATCTTGTGAATAATTGCTACGTTAACAAGTCCTGGACGGGGGTTTAACTCCCCCCATCTCCACCAAAAATAATGCGCCTTTAGGCGCTTTTATTTTTTGGTAAAGCGGGGAGTTAAAAATAGCTTGCAAGTTGCCTTGAATGGCAAGTTGCAAGCGTCTGGGCCCGCCGAAGCGTCATTCGAGCCGACCATGGGGAGGTGAGAATAGCGTGAGGTGGGGAACTCCCCCCATCTCCACCAAAAATAATGCGCCTTTAGGCGCTTTTATTTTTTGGTATTGCGTGGAGGTTAAATAATTAGCACTGTACTTGACAGAGTGCTAATGAGTGCTAGACTTAAAAAGAAATGAAAATCAAGCTAAAATTAAACCTTACACCAACATGCCCGCTTCTAGGTTCGGACTCTGTTTCGTGCCGTGTTCTAGTAAAACACAAATTGCAGCTCAGACCTGCCAACAGACACTTGTCGTAAGCGCCGTTTTGGCTTTTGCTCCTAGCTTTTATTTCTCCACCAGCACTTCTTACTAAAGAATTGCTGTTTTATTTTATAGCCCACTACTATTATTAACCAGAATAAACCATGACAGATACACAAGACCAAGAGTTGTTGGCCATGAGTAGTATTATTAACAGCCTGACCCCACTAGATGATCAGGCAAGACAAAGAGTATTTGAGTATGTCAATAAACGCTTCAGCATGCCTGCGCAAGCTGTGCCTTTTAGTACACAACCTAACACTACAGAAGCGCAGCTGAGCCTAAATGCAACAGGGACAGCGCTAATCCCTATGGAACAATCCCGAGGAGTTGACATTAGATCCTTGAAGGAGGACAAGCAGCCAAACTCCGCCAATCAAATGGCGGCTATTGTTGCATATTACCTGAGTGAATTATCCTCGCAGAAGAAAGATAGTATTACAGTCGCTGATATACAAATGTATTTTAAACAAGCTGGCTTCCCTTTACCCAAAAAGCCAAGCGACACTCTAGTAAATGCAAAAAATGCGGGATACCTCGAACCAGGTTCAGAGCAGGCTACTTATAAATTGAGCCCTGTCGGTTACAACCTAGTGGCATATGGACTCCCAAAAGGCAATGGCAATAAAAAGAGATTAAAAAAGAAACCTGTCGCGGCGAAAAAGACCAGCAAGGGGAAGAAGTAGGTGTCTGTTTATGGAAAACCAACAATGGGATCTTCTATGGCAAAAAATAGGTAAGCTGCGGCAACTTGTTTATTCCTGCAGAACCCGACAAGTAAGCCAGAAAGTTATTCTAGACTTTTGCAGCGAAACCATTAGGCATTATTTTAGGAATGTTCGCGCGAGCCTGATGGCTTTTGGTGTGGACACGACGTCGCTTGACGACAACATGCAAACACTAATAAATTTAACCGCTAAAAAGACCACCACTTCAGCATATAAGAGTGCAATTAAAGATATACTGGCAATAAAACCAGCAATGCAGATGCGTATCGAAATGAATACGGGCGAACACACTGCGTATAAAACTACAACCCCTATTATTAACGATTATGAGTCGAAGATTATCTCAACCCTGCAAAGGATTTCGCCTGTGGCTGCACTCTCATACCAACAATCTATGTTTGATATTATAGATACCAAGCGTATGTCTTTTAAAGGAACTGCTGCAGAACTACGAGAAACGGTGAGGGGTGTACTAGATCAGCTTGCCCCGGACAATGCAGTTGCTACTTCTCCAGGGTTTAAACTTGAGCCGCAAACAGATAAACCGACAATGAAGCAGAAAACTAAGTTTATCTTAAAATCTCGTGGTATGCCTAGCGGTGCAATGGATACTTCCACTGACAGTGTGGCTTTGATCGAGGAGTTGACTGGTAAGCTTGCTCGATCCACATATAACCGTGGTTCAATTACGGCTCATACATCTGGTGAACTTGCTGAGTTAAAACAACTAAAGATGTATGTGGACACTATTTTGTGCGAACTACTGGAGATACATAAGTCTTAGGTAATAATAATGTGTATGGTTTGCCTCACCGCTACACTCTAGTATTTACCATTGGGAAACTAAGCTCATTTATTTAAGGGAAAAAGCTATAAATATTAATATTAATGACGAATTGATTTTATGTCAGATAGAGTAGAGTTAGAGCAATTAGTTACCGATTTAGCCAAAGTTGAAGATTTTACGACTCAGCAATTAATTTCAATTGTAAAAAGTATTTTGACTGCTGCTGGAACAGGGCAGGATATTCGAACACTTAATGGAGTTTACAAGCAATATTATCTAGAACTTGAAAAGAGACTTGCTCAAGAAGGACGCGAAAACCCTAATGGTTTTAGCGATCTTTGGGAATTTTATCAATACTGGACGGATAATCAAATGACTACTTATGCTTCAAGAAGAGTATATGTAGCAAAACTATATAATGCGAATAGTCAATCAAAGAACTTTGATATTTGGTCACTATTACATCCTGATATTGTATCGATAGCCAAAGACCGATTTCATAGTAAACACTATGCAGACGCAGTAGAGGCATGTTTAAAAGAAATTAACTCTCGCGTAAAAGCTATTGTTCGACAAGTGGCTAACAAGGAGCATGACGGAGCTGACTTAATGAATGTAGCATTTTCTCCAAAATCTCCAATATTAATTCTCGACGATCTATCTACAGAAGATGGTAGAAGTATTCAAGTTGGTTATATGCAAATTTTTGCTGGAGCAATGACAGGCATTAGAAATCCTAAAGCTCACGGTAATATAGTTCTCAAGCCAGAAGAAGCAATCCCAATGTTATTTTTAGCAAATCTTATGTTAACTAAGATTGAGAATGCTCAATTAAATCCGGATCTTGATGCTCAAAAAAATGCACAAGGTTTGATAATTGAAGTTTCTTCTGTAGAGGTTGAGTTATTGAATGAGTTGCGTGAAGTATTAGAGTCCACCCCTGGTAAATGTGATGTCTTTTTAGATATTTCTGGTAAAAAAAGAATAAAAACTAAAACTAAAGTAAATCCAAACATCAAACTTATGTCTACTCTGAAAAAAGTTAAAGGAGTTGAGGGTGTCAAGGTCGTTTAGAACAGCTCGTGTCTGTTGAAAGATAATTCCCATTGCTAAAACCAATAAGGCTTGCCAGTCCTCCTAATTTTTACACCAAAATATAATGCGCCTTTAGGCGCTTTTATTTTTAGTGCACTATATTTTGATAGCGGCTAATTCGCACGAATTAGCCTGGGTCGAGATTGTTTAGGTTTGTGGGTATATA
>CAZZBG010000022.1:6750-11268 GCA_964652865.1 uncultured Candidatus Saccharibacteria bacterium | reverse complement strand
TACCCACCCAAAGCAGCGGCAGGGGCAAATGCCATGCCTGTCGTCTTGTTAAGTGTTTTGGTCACAAACCCACCAGCCCCGCTCCCAAAGCTGGTTGCAACTTTAAGCGTCATATACAAAAATACGAGTGGTATAATATTGCTCGCTAAAGCAAATGCCGCACTATTTAACCAACTTTCGTTTAATGCTGCTTGACTCTTTGAAGCCAAATCTTGTATTACTGTTCTATTTTTTACAGTCATGAGCGCAGTCAAGTTCAACATGAACCCGACTGCTGGAGTAACAAGTGCCCAATTTATAAATTTATTCCACCAGTCCTTAGAATAGCCGCCTGTTTTTGGGAAAATAGATGCCACGTATGGTATTGGTGAGAGCATTAGGAGTAACCAAAGCATTACTATACGAATACACGCCAAAATAGTAATTGCCAAAATCGCAAAAAATGCAGCGAATGCAATGAAGAATTGTGTCACAATTCGAATAGTTTCAGAAAAATCACCTAATTGTGTCCCAGGAGTGTCTGCCCAGATATTACTAACAAACAGAGTATTGATAATAGCCCTCACAGCCCCACTTCCGTCAGATAAAAACTGCTGTTGCAGTGTATCTGCAATACCCAAAACAGCTTGCGCAATAGTCAAGCTAAAGTTAATTAATATTGCCCCAATTATAAGTTTTACGAGTAAGTCTTTGACTGCATAGCCGTTAATGCGGAATACGGTAGCCACACCAATTGCTACAATAGCCAGAATGAACAATATGTTCCCTAAGTTGCGGAAAATCTCCCACGCTGGGTAAATGACTTGGGCAAATTCATCGCTAAACGTACGGATAGACAAGACTGCTTCCAGCAATGTCCCAATTGCGCTTGCAGCAGCTGCCATGGTTGCAATAAAGAACTTCAAAACCCCACCAATTGTAAAATTAATGAAGTAAATAAGAGGATTATTGGAATTCCCTTCTTGATTCACTCCTGCAACTTCTGTACCAGTCACTGTGACTTTGGTAGTCCATTCCGCCTTAGGAATAACCTGCAACTGTCCATTCACCGTTTGCATCGCTTGGATAGTCACCGTGTACTCTTTTGCACTACGAGGGTACGTGCATTCAACTTTTGCACCAAGCGCAGCGTTCTGCTTTACCCCTAGTCCACAGTCATATTGGATAATAGTTGCGACAGGCCCGCCAGCTTTTATGTAACTGACATTGTAGCTATATGTTAGAGAAGTAACCCCCACAGCTGGAGCGCCTATTGGTAAAACTGTTAGAGAAGGATCACCCGTTGTCGGACCAGCACCTGTCGTTATTACCGTGGTACCCCGGAGCACCGTCAGGTTTCCATCAGCAACATAAAGCATCTTTACTGTCAGTAAGTGGTCACCAGCAGTTGAAAACTGGTCTGCTGTTGCGGGGAACTGCACTTCTGCAGACAACCCAGCTTTGTCATATGACCCGAAAATACCTGCACTGTTATCGTCTGGCCCATTGTAAACAGTAAGGTTGTAGCCAGAGCTATCGGTTAGGGTACCCTTACACTCTGCTTTTACAGCTACTTTTAATACAATAGGCTGCCCAACTTGAATTGGTCCCGTTCTTATTGCTGTTTCTTGCACATCGAGCCCTGAGTCAGCGCAGTTTGAAGCCGCTTGCAAAACTCGACCGCGTGGTCCTTCTGCGGTCTGCGCATTAGCGCTCGTAAAAGGGAATATAAAAGCTAAAGCCACCACCAAAAATAGAGTGGTCGCTAAAGCTTTTTTTACTCGCAGATTTAAATTTGTTTTAGAAAAGAAATTCACCTGAATACAACGTTAGATATTTTTACTGTACAATATTTTGCAACTATTCGCAAATTATGCCGGTGTATTTCCTGTTTGAGTTTGTTGCTCAAAAATCATTGTCTCACACGCCTCAGGGCTCTGAATACATGCCGCAGCTGCATTATTGGTCACTGGTTGCGTAGAAGGAGTAAAGTCACCCGGAATAATTGGGTTTACCACTGGCACTTGAATACATGTTGCCTGTTCTTTCAGTGTAACCCCACCTTTTACAATGAGCTGGTTTATAACACTCAGAAGAATGTTTGTAATAAAGCTACCGAACCCAGGACCGCCAGTTGTCGCATTGCTTGGCAAGATATTGAATAGTGAATTAAACCCTGCTTGGATTTTATTGCTAATAAAGTTAACTGACTGTACAATCCCAGCATTTAACTTTTCGTCCAACGGACTCTTTTTCCCTGGAGAAACCAACTCTGCTTGCTTTGCTGTTTCTGCATTCACCTTTGCTGCTTGTGCAAGTGCATTGTAGAACAAATTGTACCCTTCAGAATCTCCACGCAAACTATTGCTTGCAATAATCTTCTGGTAGAACTTTGGATCGCTCGTATCGAGTGGTACAGATGGGTCAAACCCTAAATACTCTAGCGATTTGGCTTTCAACGCCTTGCGAATATCTTCTTGGTTAGTTTTCTTACAGTTAAACTGTGGAATGAACGACTGAATCATTTGCTGATCTTTTGGATCGGTCACGTACTTCTCCAAGTAGTCATTCACATATTTTCCAGCAACCGCATCGCCATAGTATAAGAAGTTAGCAATCAGATAATTACTTTCAAGCTTCGTCACCACCTCAGAAATCTTGTTCTTGGCAAAGTTTAATACAATAGCACCAAGCGCGCTACGCAAAAACTGCTCTGCTAAACGTGGAATATCTGCAGCAACAGTTACTGCAAACTGGGCGTTAGCTACTTTTACAAACTTGCCTGTGGCCGCGTCTACATATTGAGTTTCAGAGTAGAGCGGAATTTCTCCATACGTCTTCGTCAGCCCTTGCACGGCTTTGTTAATAGACGCTACTTGGTTTTGCGCAGCAGCAAATGCAGGATATGCTTGATCCCACTGCCTGCCACGGGCTGCAACACCCCGTGCAACTGCATCTGCATTTTCCACCGTTTGTTTTTGCACAGCAATAGCGCCTACGATAGACTTCTGCAAATCAAGTGCATCTTTTGGTACTGATAATCCGTAGAGTGTATTCAGTGTGGTATCTGCCAAACGCACCGCTTGTGCTGTTTGCACAGGATCAGGCGCTTCGCCATACACACCATCAAAAGAGCCAGAAGCTTCCAAATAATACGTAGTCATACTGTCGAGTGCGGCAGTTGCGTACTTGCTAATTGCCTCTACAGACGATTCATTGGTCACGACAAACTTGCTCGTATCTATTTTTGGCTGCAACGCAGGCTTGTTCGCACCAAGGGAGCTATTTACATCAACCGCAAGAGACTTTTCGTCTACTACTTTATTTAAAATGTCTTTGCTCGCAACCGGATCAACTTTCAACTCTGCCAAATAGGTCCGATACTCTGCCAACGTCTTCTCTTGGTTATCTAAATACGCTTGTTTTTGTTCGGGCGTTGGTTGTTGGTAGCCAAACTCTGGATTGCTCCAAATGGTAGTTGTCACCAAAACAACTACTGCAAGAGCAGAAACACCGATAATAAGTTTTTGTTGGTTTATTAACTTCATACTTTATTTCAAAAAAATTGTTCGCAAAAAGTACTTTCAGTATATCACTTTTTTTCATGCACAGGCAAAAGAAAAATTGCACTTACGCAAAGTAAGTGCAATTTTTATAAAATTAACTTTACTGGCCAAACTGTTTGCTTGTCGTCAAACTCCAGTTACCCGCCCCGCCAATAGCAGAGTTAGAGATTGTTTTAATCTTTGCCTCCACAATACCAGTAACCACAGGACAGCTGTTCTTGTTTGCAGAACATGCAAGCCAATCAAGCTTCTTCCAAGAGTCATCTGTACCTGAATCACTCAAACGGTACCAGACTTCAAACTCACCAGTTTTCAGCCCTGCTGCCATTGCTGCAGTTGGGCTAATTTTGGCTAGTTGCCGTCCAGTCGAGTCTGTTCCAGCGCTGGCAATACAAGGCATGGGAATTAACACCGAAACACTTTCTCGAACGGCAAGATCATCGGTTGTTGCTACATATTCACCTTGCGCAGTCCGAACCGAGAGCACATCACCCTTCTTTAAGGTAAATGTTGTACCAGACACTCTTCGCCCGTTAATGTATATAGTCGCTCCCACACTATTTCGAGTATCTACCGCAGCTAATATTGTCCCATTAGTCTGCACATTCACCCCAATAATAGGATCAGTCGATCCAACAGATCCACCAGCATCACACTGAGCCAAGTACCCACCTAAGCCACGAACGTCTCTGGTTGGAGTAGGAGTTGCTTGTCCAACAGGAGTAGCAGATGCAGCCGGAGTAGGAGTAATGAGTGGCGTACCACCACCAACACCTGCACCAGTCCCACCACACACCCAGAGACCGCTTGCACCAGTACCTGTACCACCAATGCTTGTCCCAGGAGTGAGCGTCGCCCTCCCAGAACAGCAACGACTTCCAGAACCACCGTAACGGTTTACCGTACGATATGTGTACCCATCTGCCTCACACTGTGAAATCAAAGTTGACCCTGGAGGCCTACATGCTTCTTG
>CAZZBG010000022.1:0-6650 GCA_964652865.1 uncultured Candidatus Saccharibacteria bacterium | reverse complement strand
GGTAACCCGCGTTCGTCAACACATTTTTGTTCGGTTGGGGTTGGAGTAGCAGTTGGTGTTGGGGTAAATGTTCCGCCAGGTCCACCGCCACACACCCAGAGACCGCTTGCACCAGTACCTGTACCACCAACACTGCTCCCAGAGATTAAAGTGGCACGCCCTGCACAGCAACGACTTCCGGAGCCACCGTAACGGTTTACCGTGCGATATGTGTAGCCATCTGCCTCACATGAAAGGGTTAATGTCGTTTCAGGAGGACGACATGCTTCTTGCCCGCCAGCTGTCATCTTCTTCGTACCAAGTGGACACCGCACGCAGTTCGGAGAAACGCTCGTGCGAGACGAACTGCCTATATTCACATATTCATCTGGACACAAAGAGCCAGGCGTTGTTGGGGTTGGTGTTGATCGTACAGTAGGAGTAGGAGTAGAAGTTACCAATGGTACAGTACCAGGAGCACCACAACGAGCTGGTAACCCGCGTTCGTCAACACATTTTTGTTCGGTTGGGGTTGGAGTAGCAGTTGGTGTTGGGGTAAATGTTCCGCCAGGTCCACCGCCACACACCCAGAGACCACTTGCACCAGTACCTGTACCACCAACACTCGTCCCAGGGATCAAAGTGGCACTACCCGCACAACACCGACTTCCAGAACCGCCAAATCTATTTACTGTTCTATATGTATACCCATCTGGTTCACAAGACAAAGTTAGTGGCGTCTTCGAAGGAAGACACGCTTCTTGTCCGCCAGCTGTCATTTTTTCAGTATTCGTTGGGCAAGGTGCACAGTTGGGAGAAACGCTTGTGCGAGAAGAGCTGCCAATATTTACCTGACCATCAGGACACAAAGAACCAGTCGCACCACCACGTGTTGGCAAATCAGAAGCCCCACTATCAGATCGAAGTGGCGCCGAAGTACCCAAATTCACCTCAGTCGGAGTAGGTGTCGACATAGTACTGCCATTAAACACACGCCGTAAAGTCGAGAGTAGATCAGCCTGAGCAACGCCTACCGAAAAAACTTTACTAGGTTTTACGACTTGCCCTGTGAATCCTGCCATAAAAGCACACACAAGCACACCTACAAGTGCGTAGCGCTTCCAGCCAATACCACCAACAGACGTACCCGCTTGTTTTAAGCGATGTATTTGAGAATTAAAAAAATGTGCCATACGATTTTGTGTTTTCTCTGACCAAAAACGAGCTAAGGTTTAGAGCGCTCTAAGTGCAGTACTGTTTATAATTTGATCCACAAATGGGTCTTGGATATTACCACTAGCCTGCATGACTATGTAATCAGTATCACCTTTTTGAATCACCACTAGCTTCACAGTGTTTTTATTTTCTGTGAATGTCACTGTGGCAGTGCGCAAACCACTATTGGTTACTCCTTCCACTGCCTTGGTAGTGCCAGCCTTGGAAGCTACTAAACTAGTCGCAACAGATGCCAAAGTTTTTTCTGCTGTCTTCACACCACGGCTAATACGTAACTGTGTACTTCCTGTAGCTGTCGCAGAGATATCCAAGGTATTGCTCACCACCAACTGCCCCTCTGCGCCTGCAACTTCCTGCGCATACCAAGAAAGTGGCATCGAGAAGGTGTATCCTTCCGCTTCAAATGGAATCCAGCCCACAGGGGCAACAGTACCAGAAAGCACCTGCGAAGCTGCGTCAGCAGTCATTGGCGTTGGTCCGGTGTCTTTAGTTTGAGCAGTGCCACCACCCTTGGAGCAGCCCGCTGCGAGTAAGGCAACCGCAGAAGCGGCAATCACTATTTTTTTTGCTTGCATCTTAATTTTTTCTCAATTATATATTGGCCCCTTCACAGAATAAATGAAGGAGTACATGTATTTTTAGTATACCACATAGTCTCAATTACCGCTGCCAATTTTGTGCCAAACGAATAAACTCTTCCACAGACAAATTTTGTGGGCGCGCATCTCGTGCGATATGTGCGCTCGCCAACAGCGCGTCAGTTTGTTCTGAACTCAAATGCAACCCAGCGGAGAGAGAATTGTGTATTTGCTTCCGCTTACCAGAAAAACAAGCCTTTGCCACAGTAAAGAGACTCGCTTCTGCAGCTTCTGGTAATAACGGTTTTGCATACACAGCAACATGTACTACTGCACTATCCACTTTCGGAGCAGGAAAAAATGATTGCGCTGGCACTTCTCGAATAACTTGTGGCGTACCCACTAACTGCACAGACAAGCCCAATAAATTCATCCGACCAGCACGCGCGAGCATATTATGCGCGACCTCTTTCTGAACCAATAATGTAACACTACTTACCGCAAACCCTTTTGGGCGAATAAAGAGCTGTACCAGTTTACCTGTTGCATAATACGGGATATTCGCCACAATCTTCACCGGTGTAGTCCGCGCCACACCTGCGCTATCCAACAAGGCTCCAAAATCACACTGGAGCGCATCTCCAAACTGAACAGAAAAATGAGGAAATTCAACCGCAAGGGCTTCCAAAAGTGGACGAAATCGCTCGTCTTTTTCCACAGCAAAGACTCGAGCCCCGCGGGAAAGCAAAGATCGCGTCAGCGTGGCAACCCCAGGACCAACCTCTATGACAACATCCCCTGCGGAAACTGCTGCTGCTACAAGCATAGCGTCTAACACTGTTTCATCGAGCAGGAAATTCTGTCCGAACGTTTTATTGGGCGAAAGCCCATACCGCGCAAGGCTCTTTTCTATTTCTGGTAATAAACTCATAGTATGCACACTTCGCATTAGTAATCTTCATAGGGCACATAGGAAACTGACCCGTCTGCCCCACCGTCACTTTCTGGCAAAAATCGAGGTCTTGAACCGCGCCAATGAATAGCTGTTTCGGGGAGTCCTCGCAAGAACCTGCTCGGCACACCAACTTTTGTTTCTCCATACAGCCCTCTCTGACGTGCCAGAGTAATATACAACTCTTCTTTTGCTCGAGTAATGCCCACATATGCCAGACGTACTTCCTCAGCAAGAGCTTTTTCATCTTGCAGGCTTCTCGCATGAGGGAGCAAACCTTCTTCTAAGCCAGCAAAAAATACAACATCAAACTCTAACCCCTTCGCTGCATGCAAAGTCATGAGCGTGATTGCATCGTCACTCGCGCCAACTGCATCCGCCTCACTCATAAGCGCTGCTTCTTCTAGAAATAGACTGAGTGACTGCCTCCACTCAAAGCTGGTATACTTCCCAGCCAAACTTTCTAACTCCCGCAAGTTATCGTACTTGTCCACTAGCGCGGGGTCGCCCGTAGCGTACTGTGCGAGCAAACCACTCTGTGCGAACATCGCTTGGATAAACTCTGTGAGTGACGCTTTTGAGTCGAGTGCATCAAGCTTTTGAAATAACTGAATAAACTGTAGTAATTTACTTTGCTTATCACCTAACTGCTGACGCGCTGCCTCATATATAGCAGCGCACGTAAACAAACCCTCTGCAGTGTGCGCGTTCGATTCATGCGTTTCTCGAGCTTGCTGTATAATACCCCTTAACATCTCAAGCGCTTTATCGCCCACCCCACGCTTTACTGCACCAGCGGCCCGCTCCCAGGCCAGTAGGTTCGTGGGGTTCATAATAACCCGCAGGAATGCGAGCGCGTCTTTTATTTCTTTTCTATCAAAGAAACGCAACCCGCCCACAATACGGTACGGGATCCCCGCAGCAATACAAGCACTTTCCAACACACGAGACTGCGCATGCGTCCGATACAACACAGCATATCGACCCAAGGGGCCATGCAGCTCATGCAAGTGAGCGGTAGCAGGTTGCGACCGTGGTCCTTTCGTACGACTCGCAAGCAAATAATCCAAAACAGAAAATGGCTTCTCCGCCCACTCTTCTGCCTCTGTATCTTCGGGTACTGTAAATTCTACCCCTTCTGGATTAGATTTTTCCACAATAGCATTCACTATAAATGCTGCTTCTTCTTGCTCTGAGGCGAGCTCTTGCACAACCACCCGACGTCCCCCTTCACGGTTTGTCCACAGTTCTTTTGGTTTCTGTTCTTTACTGTGTTGCAACACTGCACCAGCCACAGCCAACACATGTGCCGTCGAACGGTAGTTCTGATCGAGCACTACCACTTGCGCATTGCGAAAATCAGTTTCAAAGTTCAGAATATTGGTCACATCGCTTCCTCTGAAGCCGTAAATACTTTGTGCATCATCTCCCACGACTGAGATTGCCGAAGGTGGACACAGTGCTCGTAAAAACCTGTACTGTATGGGGTTCGTATCTTGATACTCGTCTACTAACACATGTTGAAATAAATCCTGGTAGAACGAACGCACAGCAGGAAACTCTTCCAAAAGCCGAGTTGGGAGCACAACAAGGTCATCCAAGTCCACAACCCCCAAACTTTGTAAGCGCTTTTGATACGCGTAGTATGTTTGCAGTAAAAATCCACCAACAAAATTGCGATATTCAGTTGCGCGCTGTTCCGGAGAAACACCGCTATTTTTAATAGAATGAATATAATGCAGCGCCATGGCAGGCAAAATACTCTCTGGCACTTCCAGTGTAGTAAAAATCTCCTTGAGTATTTTTTGTTGATCGTCAGAATCAATAATACTGAACTGAGGCGGTACCGAGAGTAGCGACCCGTGCAAACGAAGCATTTTCACCCCAAGACTATGAAACGTACTCAGCACAGGCTCCACCGACCCACCTATCGCAGGAGAAAACCCCGCTAGCGGAGCGCTCTTCTGTGCAGACCCTAACTGACGAAGCAGTGCCCTCACCCTACCAGACATCTCCGCTGCTGCCTTATTCGTAAAAGTGAGTGCTAAAACGTTACCCGCCTGCACTTGACCAGTTGTAATCAACCACGCAATCCGCAAAGCCAGCACTTTCGTTTTACCACTCCCAGCCCCAGCTAATACTAAAAGCGGTTCAGTACTGGCCGTCACCGCTTCCCTTTGCCGATTATTGAGTTTTTGTAACTCTTGTTCTATGCCCATCTTTGCATTTAGGTTAACACCTTCACAATACACTCCACTATATATATGAATAATACAGGAGCTGCATGCATTACACCACAGCCTCACAAAATGGCTGCACAATATAGGTATTCTGCAAGGGATGTTTTCCTCATATTCATAAGGAAAATCGTTTTTTCTTGCTTATTTTCAGGGTCAACTGGCAAGCTGGAGCCATAATACTTGATTTACCCCTGACCACCCCCTAAACTTAATAATGTCGAACTTAGGTCATTCTACAAATATCAGCAACCTAAGCACCTCTTATACGAAAACCTGCCGAAATATTCTGGCGTACTCGTTGCATATATTTCGTTAAAGTTTTCAATCCTGTGAGCATTCCGGTTTCGGAGCTTATACAAGAAACGGATTCGGTATTTTATCTCAATTTTTCTCGTACCAGACTATCCAGCGAGTCAGTAAGTCATGTATGGCCAAACTTGGCCAAAGCCGACACCTTTTGACCATTGTGATATCACGGATTACAAAAACAGTACAAAGCATAAGCAGGGCCAGCGCAGACAGTCTTTTAGTGCACCCAGCAACGCAACTTGCCAAAATGCCTTGGCAAAAACTTGCCATGAAATTTGCAGATGAAGCAATGTTGCTCGTCATCGCCCTTATTGTGATTGGGACCAACGTGCTCATAAGTCATGCCTCAGTTGCGCACAGAGACTCAAGCCTCTTTGCAGTAGAGCTCGCACGTCATGCAGCATACAACCCACAGCTGCACACTACCCTCTACAGTACAACAACCAGCACCAGTAGCAAAAATACCCTTATCGCAGAAGCACGCGCCCAAGAGCAAGTTACAACCGAATCATCCCAAAATACCATCGCTGGGTCGGTAAATACCAAGTCAGGACTTCTTTCTATAGATGAAACGGGCTTATCTGCAAGTGCAGCCGACTCAATCAAACCCTTACTCGACAACCAAATTAAAATCTACCAAACCAAAGCTGGTGATACACTCACAGAGCTCGCCGCCCAGTTTAAAATAGATGTAAACACAATTAAATGGTCCAACAACCTAACCAGCGACACCCTCAAAGAAGGTTGGTATTTGGTCATCCCTACTGTGAAAGGTGTTTTGGTCAAAGCAGATAACGACACCACCATTCCAGGTATTGCACGAAAATTTAAGTGTTCCGAAGAGCGCATTATTTCCTACAATGGACTTGATGGTGCAGACAGTGTAGAACCAGGTCAATACATTATGTGTCCGGATGGTCAAATCAGCGCCACCAGCACTATTGCACAAGGAAAAACCACCCGCACCATTGGTGTGAACTACGCCGCCATCCCAGACTTACCAGGTGTCGTAAACTCTTTCGTAAAAGGCAACTGTACATGGTACGTTGCGAAGAAGATAAAAATCACGTTTAAAGGAAACGCAAACCAGTGGCTAAGAAATGCTCCTTCTGCAGGTTACCAAACAGGCAAACTCCCAATGGCAGGCAGTGCTGTAGTCACCTCTCTCGGAGGCAAATACGGACACGTAGCCTACGTAGAGTCAGTAAACAGTGAAGAAGGTACCATCTCTATCTCAGAAATGAACTACAGTGGTCTTGGCGTTATCACACACAGAACTCTGGCGATAGATGAAGTCGTCGGATTTATTTATCCGAAAGAGTAAAAGAGTTAGAGAGAGTAGAGGTTAGAGAATAG
>CAZZBG010000021.1:10054-11780 GCA_964652865.1 uncultured Candidatus Saccharibacteria bacterium | reverse complement strand
GTCACGAACTTTGTGGTTGTGGCTTTTGCGTGGTCTTGGGGAGTAGGGGTAATGGTGCCAGCAGCGTAGCCTTCGAGCGCACGTACCAACAAAGGCGCTGCAATAGCAGAAAGCTTTGCGGTCAGTGTGACGTTGGTGTCGTCCGGTGCAATGGCTACTTTTTCTGCTGCCAAGAGTGGTCCGTGGTCTACCTGTTCGTCCATGAGCATTATGCTTACACCGGTTTCGGTGTCACCGTTTCGCAGTGGGGTGCGAATTGGCGCGGGACCGCGGTAAAGTGGTAACAGTGAAGGGTGCACGTTTACAGAGCCCAGTGGGGGAATGTCTAAAATACTTTGCGGAATAATTTTGCCGTACACCGCCACCACAAACACGTCTGCAGCGAGCTCACGCAGTGTCGCTTCGAGTGCTGCATTCTGTTTTAAGCTTTCTGGTTTGTGCACTAGCAAACCCAAAGCACGGGCTGCAACAGCAACTTCGCTTTCGGTAAGTACTTGCTTTCGGCCAACTGGCGCATCTGGCACGGTCACTACAGCGACCACAGAAAACTTGGCACACAAAGCCTGTAGAGACTCTGCTGCTAAACTGTCTGTACCAAAGAAAACTATTTTCATAGGGTTATAGTTTTGTTACAAGTCTACGTAAAATTTCTACCGTGACTTCTGTGTCTACTAGCGCGTCGTGAAATTTGCCACCTTCTGGAGTTGGTACTTCCAAGAGCGCTGCCATGTCTGCCAAGTTAAACCCGATTGGTTGTTTTGGGTTTGGTGTCCGCACCTCTTTGGACCAGAACATGTAGGCAAGTCCCCATATGTCGAAACAATGGAAGTCATATGGGTTCACCCGTTCTGTCTTCATGTACATCTGTTTGAAAAAAGTCATGTCGAACCACGCGTTGTACGCAGCCAACAAAACTTCGTCTGCTGGAAATGTGGCTTCGAACTGCTCCAGCACTTCGGTTACGGTTGGTGCAGTCTTCACTAGCTCGTGGGGGATACCATTTACCTCCATCGCTTTTGGGTCTTGGTTTTCCCAATTGGTAGGCCTGACATACGTCGAAAAGCGTGCCACTTCTTGAAGAGTATTTTTATCCAGCCGTATTGCTGCAATTTGTAGTACTTCGTTTTTACGTACGTCGAGCCCTGTGGACTCAATATCCATTACAACTAAATCTCGGGAAAACATAAGCTTAGAGTTCTTTAATTAAGTGCCGGAAAAATGCAGCGTGCAGACGGACTCGTTCGTTGGCATCGTACGGGTTTTGAATGCGCATGTGCAGTTGCTCTGCCAATGTGTGCAGGGTAGGGATTTTTTTCAGACCTGCGCGCACGCCGTACATGTAGTACACTGTCCACAAATCTAAAATGTTCATTTCGAACGGGAACGTCACTGCTTGTTTGCGGAACACCCCTTTCAAGAAAAACACACGACTCATACCAGCAGATGCAAGCGTCACCGGAGTAGGGAATACTAGTGGTAGTTCACGCACAAAGTCGAGTGGTTTTTTCCCACCTTGGACTTGTTCAATGTTGGCATGTGCCCCAATAGCTTGTTCCTTAAGCACTTGCTGGAGCATACTGTTTTTTATGTACGTGTGGTACGCTCCTTTTTCCAGCAAGTTGTCTTTGTCCAACAACACCGCACTGAACTGGACCACCACATCTTTGTCTGTGTCTGGTCCGCTGGTTTCTATGTCGAACAGTAAAATGTCTTTGATAAACTTCAT
>CAZZBG010000021.1:2274-9954 GCA_964652865.1 uncultured Candidatus Saccharibacteria bacterium | reverse complement strand
TCCACGGTTTGTTTATTACCTTCCAGATCATAAAACTCTACGGTCACTTTTTTAGGGCGTGCCACCATCCCAAATACTCCAGGGAGGGACAAACACCCTTCCTCTATAGTGTGCGGTTCGGAAGATGCAGCAACTATTTTGGGGTTAATAATAACAAACGGCGCAATGTTCGCACTTTGTAAAAAGACAATCGCCAAGTTTAAGTTGCGACCTACTTGTGGCGCAGCAAGACCTATGCCGTCTGCTTTTACTACAGTGTCCAACATGTCACGGATAAGTCTGCGCACATCTTTGGACAAAGGAAAGGTGACGTCTTCAACTGGTCTGCGAAGCACTTCGGACGGGAGTTTTACAATAGGCAATACCATGGAAATCAAGGAGTATGTAAGCATTGAAACATATAAACAAGGGATACCACTCATTCTAATGTTTATATGCTTACATGTTTGTATGTTTAAATGTTTAAATGTTTAAATGATTCCGCTGGCGCGGACGGCTGCGGGGTTGTGGCTTTTTTGACTAAGAAGACAAATAGGCGAGCGGGGGATTTTACATTCTTTTGCTCGAACACTTCTTGGGCAATCTTGCGTAACATATCGTGATTGTGCTTTTCTGCTAGCTTCAAGTAAAAGCCAAAGTGCTTTTTGTCGTTAAACCAATTCACCAGCTCGTCTGCCAAGAGGTGGGAAGGGGAGTGCAGATACTGTTTATGCTTCTGCCCTCTACTTTTCAGTTCTTCCAGTCGGTTTGTGTCAAACATAGCAATTTTGAGTTAAGCCACCACCGAGGCGTGTATCTAGGATACGTAGGTAAAGTATATCAATTTTTACGAATTTTGAGTACTTTTGCAGGGGTGTATACAGGCTGTAATTTCGTACAAAAAACTAGCTTTTTGCTATACTACTAGCATTATCGTACATACAGATTTTGCCATGAGGTACAAAGGAGTAATTATCATAGCAGTCATACTCAGCCTTGGTGGGCTGCTTTTTGGTCGCGTACTCCACGCCCCTACAGAACAGGAATTGGGCGCCTTCTTAGAAAGCATTGAGTCCAAACTTCCGAAACAGCAAAACTACGCCACCCCGCTGGAACGAACTACCGCTGCCCTTGGAGCAACTCCCGAGTCGAGACTCACAGCAGCTGGTGTACTCGAGCTCACCAACAAAGAACGTGCTGCACAAGGTTTACAGCCACTCAAAGAAAATAGCAAGCTGCGCAAAGCAGCAGCAGCAAAACTTGCCGATATGCTCAAGCAACAATACTTTGAGCACGTCTCTCCAGACGGCAAAGCACCAGCAGATGTCGTCAGCGCTGCAGGGTACGAGTACGTCATAGTGGGGGAGAACTTGGCAGAAGGTGACTTTGCCAACAACGCAGATTTAGTTACTGGCTGGATGAACAGCAAAGGACACAGAGAAAATATCTTACACCCCAAGTACACCGAAATTGGCATTGCAGTGGAAAAAGGGTTGTACAAAAACCGGATGGTGTGGATGGCAGTGCAAGAATTTGGTAAACCACTTTCGGACTGTCCAAGCCCAGACGAATCTTTGCGTAGTCAGATTTCTACTAACGAAAGTCAGATTCGTATTGCCCAAGCAGAGTTAGAAAACCTAGCTGCGCACATGGCAGAACTCAAAGCAGCAGGGGACAGCGAAGGCTACAACGCACTCGTATCGGAATACAACTCCCAAGCAGCGAGCATCAATGCCAAAATAAATGAGACCAAAGGATTTATTAACTTGTACAACGCTGGTGTTAAACAGTTTAATGCTTGCGTAGAATAATTTACATGCTACATTCAACCACCGTTGCTGGACTGCGCGTTACGACCGCCACCACGAGCGAAGTACTTACCGAACTCGAGCAGCGGATTACACGCGGAGAGAAAACTCGCATCGTCACACCGTACTCAGAATTTTTAGCACGAGCTCTGTCTGACCAAGCATTTTTAGCATTGCTTAATTCCGCAGACTTGTCTTTGGCAGATGGTGTTGCTATTGCGTGGGCAGATACATTTTTACGACAACCCATACAAACGCGAAACCGTTTGTTGGCGTACTGCACTATCTGGGCGCAAGTCGTCAAAACTGGATTAGGTATTATGTCCAACAGAGCGTCGGTACACGAACATATCCCAGAAACAATTCGTGGGTCAGAATTTGTCTACGACCTCTGTGCACTCGCAGAGCGACTCGGTAAGCCAGTGTTCATAGCTGGTGGTTTTGGGGAAGTACCAAACCAAGCAGCGGCTGTGCTCAAAGAACTCTACCCCAAGCTACACATTGCCGGTACTTCCAACGCACGCGTTGCCAATATCGAAAGTACTGAGGCGCAAGCACTTGCAGCACAGATCCGCAGTAGCAATACTTCATTCTTATTTCTGGCACTTGGCCCGCAAAAACAAGAAGCGTTCATGATGCGTTACTGGCAAGAGTTGGAGGTAGATGTAGCTATTGGACTGGGCGGTACGTTTGAGTACATGGTCGGTAGAAAAAAGACTCCACCGCGCTGGCTTCGCAAGCTTGGGCTCGAGTGGTTATTCCGCCTCATTACTGAACCAAAGCGAATAAAACGGATATATACCGGCACGGCCGGGCTCGTATTTGGGCTTGTACACTACAAGCTTGAGACTTGGACGAAGCAGCGCCCAGCTGGTACACTATAGGCATTCCAGATAGATAACTCAAAAGTCAAAACTGATAAGTCAGAACTTCAAATAAAAACTGTAAACTTTCATGCCATTTAGTTTCGAGTTTATAGTTGCAGTTTTGCGTTTTGATTTTTGACTTTTAAGTTAAATTTTTGTTTGTTATTTCGTGCTTGTAATTTCGAATTTCGTTTTGCTAACCCCTAATTCCTAACTTCCTAGCACCTAGCACTTAGCTTCCTAACTCCTACTCTATATATGTCTAACTCTACTCCTACAAAAGTCCGTACTCGCTTTGCTCCTAGCCCAACTGGCTACGTCCACATCGGCAGTCTTCGTACGGCACTATTTAGTTTTCTATTTGCCCGCAAGCATGGTGGCTCACATGTGTTGCGCATAGAAGACACCGACCAAACTCGTTTGGTAGAAGGCGCTGCAGAAAACCTTGTGCACGTCTTGCACACACTAGGTGTGGAGTTCGACGAAGGATTTACCTACGATGCGCAGACCAACACACTCACCGAGCAGGGGAACTTTGGACCATATTTGCAATCGAAGCGACTGGATATATACACTCGGTACATTACCCAGCTTGTAGACGCAGGAAAGGCGTACCACTGTTATTGCTCGAGCGAACGGTTAGAAGAATTGCGTAAAGAACAAACCGCGCTCAAAAAACCACCCATGTACGACCGCCACTGCCGCACTCTTTCAGAGAGTGAACGAGAAGCAGCTGCTGCAGCGTGTGCAGCAGAAGGTCGACAGCCAGTCATTCGTCTGGCAGTACCGGAAGCCGGACAAACAGTCATCCACGACTTGGTCTATGGCGATATAACCTACGAGAACAAAACAATTGACGACCAAGTGCTCATAAAGTCAGACGGTTTTCCAACCTACCACTTCGCTGTCGTTGTAGACGACCACGAAATGCAAATCTCACACGTCATCCGTGGTGAAGAGTGGGTTCCGTCCACCCCGAAGCACTTACTGCTGTACGAAGCCTTTGGCTGGACTCCACCAGCATTTGCACATTTGCCACTTATCTTAAACCCAGATAAAAGCAAGCTCTCCAAGCGACAAGGGGATGTGGCAGTCGAAGACTTTCTGAACAAAGGCTACCTCAAGGAAGCCCTCGTAAACTTTGTGGCGTTCTTAGGCTGGAACCCAAAGTCAGAAAAAGAAATCTTCAGCATGGCAGAACTCATTACCGAGTTTGACCTTGCCAAAGTAAACAAGTCTGGTGCCGTACTCGACATGCAAAAGCTAGACTGGTTGAACGGCCACTACATTAAAGCCCTACCAAAAGAAACTTTGGCTGCATCCTTAGTCCCATACTGGATAGCAGCAGGGGAGCTGGTAGCAACTGCAGACGGTAGCTATACTGCACCCCACCTCGGTAACAAGGTAGTCAACACAAGTTACCTCGCAGCAATTGCCAGTGTGGAGCAGGAACGACTAAAAAAGCTCTCGGACATTGCAGAGCGTACTAGTTACTTCTTTGGAGAACTTACGTATAATCCTGAACTACTGGTCTGGAAAAAGAGTACGAAAGAAGAAACTTTAGTAAATATTGGTATTCTACAAGACTGGTTTAGTGCAACAGGGGATGAAACACTGCATAATCCACAGGCGCTCCAAGACGCACTCGTTGGCTTTGTAAAGGAAAATGGGTACGACACCGGCTCAATGCTTTGGCCTCTCAGAGTAGCGTTAACCGGCATGCAAGCTAGCCCTGGCCCAACAGAGGTAGCACCTATCTTGGCCCACGCATTTGGAAAAGAGTTTGTACTGGACCGACTGGCCAAAGCCAAAATAGCTTTACAATCCTAACCGCAAAAAAACCCATGGTTTAGTATGATATACTAAATTTAATGGGTTTTTTATTTACTTCATTCTCCAAACGAGTCATTCAGTGCGCACTGCTTGTCAGTGTTGCCTTTGTGGGTTTTGCCCAAGCAGAAGACGTGGACGAACTCAAGTTTAAACAGAACCAGCTCCAAGAAAAACTAGCCAGTATAACTGCGCAAATAAAAAGCTACCAAACACAAATTGGCACCGTGCAAAAGCAAGCAGCATCTTTGAAGAATGAGATTTATATATATGACGCGCAGATCAAATCCACAGAACTACAAATAGAGGCGAAAGAAACTGAAATGCAAGATGTGAACTTGCAGATCGCAGAGCTTCAAAAACAGATAGACAGACGCACCCAAGAGATTGGAGAAAACAAAGCTGTCTTAAAACAACTTATAGTAGAGCTCCATGAACTGGGTGGGAACTCTTTTGTACAACTGGCTCTGGGGACAGATAACTTTTCTCAGTTTTTAGACGACCTCGAGTACACCAACAATCTGCAAGATAAGGTCAACCAAATTGTGCAGAACATTAAAGCAGTGAAAGCCAAGTTAGAACAACAACAAGCAGACTTAAAAGTAGTCCGTGCGAAACTGGAAGCACTCACCGAACAGCTCAAAGTGACCCAAAGCTCGCTCGAGTCACAGCAACGCCAAAAACAATCCTTGCTCGACAAAACGAAAGGCGTGGAAAAAAACTACCAAAAACTGTTGTCTTCCAGCAAAGACCAAGAAGCAGCACTCCAGAAAGAAATGGAAGATCTGGACGCACAAGTCCGTGCCAAGCTAGGCAACAAAACAGTGCCCGCAAAGAAAGGCAGCCTCGCCATGCCAATGAAAGGGGTGCTCACCCAAGGCTACGGCAACACTGGATTCCGCTCACTCGGGTACTCATTCCACAACGGCATTGACGTTGCTGCACCTGCTGGGACACCAATATACGCAGCACAAGACGGTACTGTGTCGAGCTGTGACACCGGTGAAGCTTCCTACGGCAACTGGTGTACGGTGAAGCACAACATTACTACCACCAATGGTCCTGTTTGTTTAGTTACTCTGTATGCCCACATGCGACAGTTTAAAGTCCGCGCAGGGCAAACGGTAAAGCAAGGCGACCTAATCGGGTACGAAGGCAACACAGGAAACACGACTCGACTCCTCTATGGTCCAGACCGCGGCTACCACTTGCACTTTACGGTATTCGACTGCGAAGGGTACGGCGTTGCAGCTGGTAAGTATTCTAAAACCTACGGTTCGTACTCAGTCCCATACGGATACACCTATAACCCAAAAGACTTCCTTCCTTAAAAACAAACATTAGAAAAATATACTTCTATGCACGCCGGATTCAAACACCCACTCATAAAGTTCTTGTACGCGCTGTCGTTCGCAGCTCTCTTAGTGCTCATCCCGCTAACAGCGCAAGCAGCAGCAGTCGACATTCCTTGTAGGCCTTCTACTACGGGAACTGCTGACTTGTTTAACTGCATTAACCAGCTCTACAAATATGCGCTGGTCATCTGTAGTATTGCTGCCATCATTATGATTATGATTGGTGGATACATGTACATCTTTTCTGGTGGAAGCGAAAAGAAAGTGGGTACCGCCAAAAGCTTTATCAGCTCTTCGCTCATTGGGATTGCAGTACTGCTCGTTGGATTTGTCTTACTCCGCCAAATCAACCCGAGTCTTTTAACGATAAAAAATATTTCACCAAACCCTGTACCGTTTAAAACGTGGTTGGTCAATGGGCAAATAATTACGACAAATACTCCGCCAACGGGTGGCGTGCTCGTACAAAATGGGAATGATATCAAAGACTGCCCCACAGGCATTAAAGCCATCCCTGTAGATATCGCAGGTAGAACAGGGGAGAGTGGTTGTCAGACTTTGATTGATGCGCTCACCAGAATAAAAACTGAAGCAGGGAAGTTGGGTGTCGATTTTATTGTAACCGATGCATATGGGCAAGGGCACCAAAGTATCTGCCATAGAATATCAGGCACCTGCGCTGATCTTGTTCCGAAAACTAATAATCCTGACTCTTGGAACAAACTTTGTAAAGCAGTGAACGCTACTGGCAACTTCCGTATCTTAAACGAATACAAAGACGCCAGCGCCCCAGAGTGTGGGAAATATACCAAGACTCGCCTCGCTACTGGAAACCATATTCACATAGTACTGCAAAACACCTTAGACGATCTTGAAGATGTAGATACCGCAGCGAATGGCTCTGCAGGTTGGCCCACAGGTCAAGTAAAAGGTAAGAGTGGGAAAGTGTGCAATGGTGGTTCTGTGACTGGCAAAGCAACGGAGGCAACTAAATGCTTGTACGCTTCCGAAATAAAAGCAGCTGCTGCCGCAACTGGTGTAGACGAAGCAACCATTAGAACTGTTATTCATATAGAAAGCTCGTATAACCCAAGCGCAGGTTCAAGCGCTGGTGCGACTGGACTCATGCAGATGACCCAAGTTGCAGCTGACGCTATACGGGATAAAGCTCCAGTTTGTGCCAACGGACAATGGAAGTCAGACCCTGCTGCAAACATCCTCTGTGGCGCGTACTACCTCCGCTACTTATTAAACAGGAACGCCGGAAAACTCCAATCCGCCATAGCGGCTTACAACGGTGGTATTAACCAAGCAAGCCGTGACTGCCCAGGCCTGACACAATGGCAATGTGCATTCGACAACCCAGAACAAACAGTTTGTAACGAGGGTAATGGTAGCTTCTTAGAAACCAGAAACTACGTACTAAACTTTCAAGCAGTGTTACCAAAGTATCAGAATGCGTGTAAGTAGGTGCTAGGAAGATAGGAGTTAGGAGTTAGACTGTAGTCGCTTCGTCGGCGACCCGCCGAAGAGGTGGGCAAAAAAACAAGCGTTGTCAGGTCTTACAGTCGTAAAGTCTGAACGCCAGACAACAAAGCTAAAACAGCATCCGGATGTCGGATGCTGTTTTTGTATGCAACGAAGACAATTAATTTCATAGCTCAAAAGCCAAAACGCAAAACTGCAACTGTAAACTCGAAACTTAATCGCATTGACAGTTTACAGTTTTGAGTTACGTTTGTATTTCTTTGGACTTTGGATCTTGGAATTTATTTGTTATTTGTTGCTTCAGATTTGGAATTTCTTATAGTGTGCACTGTGCTTGATGGGCACCATCTAACA
>CAZZBG010000021.1:0-2174 GCA_964652865.1 uncultured Candidatus Saccharibacteria bacterium | reverse complement strand
ACAAACTATACTGTACTTTTAAAGAGTGACGACCGGACATCTTAGAGTAGGGATTAGGTAAATACGGAGGAGTGGTTAAAACAACATAAAGTATATAAGCATAGGAGCATAGAACAACAAATGCCCAAACAGAAACAATGCGACATAGCATGGGGATTATAGGATACAGAGATATAGGAACCCGAAGCCATATTCCAGTTCAATATATCATACTGTGTCGTACAAGATACAATGTACGACACGGCGTATATACGATTCCCAGCTACTCTACTACTGCCAGATACCTACGCTTCCCCGCAAGCCCACTTATGAATTCGCTGTCTGTAACAATGTGAGTACTTTGTTTTACTTGTTTCTTTTTGGAGTTTAATGCGCTAGTAATTTCTAACCTAGTAATAGTCCTGCTAATAAGAACAAAGTATAGCTCCCCTTCATAAGCTTCGTAGACTGAAAGTTTATGGTTTACGTTTCCTGTAAAGTCATGCATTGTCTCACACGAGAAAACATCGACTGCAAAGTTACCTTCTGGTGAATATACGTAGAAGTCTATGCGTTTTTTAGAGTTTCTGATTAGCATTTTTTGCTCATGAACAAACTCTTCACCAAATATCTCGATTAAACTATTTTTAATGAAGGCCTCCCCCTGAGCGCCACGAACATTCACAGTAGCAGCTATTGATGACCTATAAGCACCTTTACCGTAATGGTGGTCTTGGTAGCCTAACTCAGAGCGGAGTCTTTCTAACCCACCATACGTTCTTTGTACTGTTCGCGCTGATGGAAGGTACTCTACTTTATCCCACTCACGCGCTTTTGGTGGACGTCCATACTCTATAATAAATCGTTCAATCCCCGACTTTATATCTTCAATAGTCCAAGAATTATTTTTCATTTATTTAACGATTTGATTTATAAACTTTTAAGCTTACTTTAAGGCCTGACGACTCTCTTGTCTTACTACCCCTAATTCCTAGCTCCTAACTCCTACATCCTACTAATTCTTCGACTTCCGAAACCCAGCCGCAATCGCTTCAGCTTCTGTGGCAAAACATTGCTCTGGTTTGACCCGCGCATAAAAGCTCCCGCCTTGCACATGGTAGATTTTGCCACTCGACGCTATGTTACCTTTAATAAGGCACGGACCTGTTGGGGCTGGTGTCGGCTGTTGTGCGGGCCCTGTCTGTGTTTGCCCAAGCACTGTTGGCTCTGGAGTCGCTGCGGCAGGTGCTTCTTGTGCCTTTACATCTTGCGCTGGAGTCGGTTTATTTGTGGTATAATTGAGCATATTAGCTTGCTGCGCTGCTTTTCTGGGTGGCTGTATCGCTTTGCCGGTACCCACACCAGCTAAGTAGACAACTACAAAACAAGCTAGCAGCCACAACTCATTTTTGTGTTCAGCTAAAAAGCTTTTGAATTTTTCGTATGACATACGCATTTGTGTTAGGTAGAGTGTATACCCTATCCCTCGCGGAGCTCGTTGCGACTCTCCCCGCTCTTGGCATTTCATGGACGTTGGTTGCAGCTTCTCCGGAAGTGTTAATTATTGAAACGGAAAAAAGCATAGACGCAGAACTTGTACAGAAGCGACTCGGGGGCATTATTAAAGTGGTTCGCATAATAGACGTCGTTAAGAAAAGAGAACAAGACTCTATTAACTTTGCACTGCAGAACTATTTCAAACCAAGCAAGATAAAATCGGAGTACCTCAAGAATACATCCGGCAAGATACAATTTGGTATTAGTATATACCTCCTCGACATGGCAGTGAAGGCATTTGGCGAACCAAAGCGCTTAGGCATGTTTATAAAGCGCGCCATGCAAGACAGTGGTAGCAGTATCCGTCTGGTGATTCCAGAGTTTAACTCACTCGCCCTTGCCTCGGTAGTGGTCACCCACAACCAGCTTACGGTGAAAGGAGCAGAGATTTGTGTACTCGCCGATCACGACAAAGTATACGTGGGCAAAACGTTGGTCGTGCAAGATTTTGAAGACTACGGCAGACGCGACTACCAACGCCCTATTCGCGACGACGTCCGCGGCATGATCCCTCCCAAAGTTGCCCAGACCATGCTGAACTTATCTGGAGCGAAATCTGGCGAAACTATTTTGGACCCATTCTGTGGCATTGGGACGTTTGTGCAAGAAGGCACCCTACTCGGGTTCCGAACCGTCGG
>CAZZBG010000020.1:9560-12850 GCA_964652865.1 uncultured Candidatus Saccharibacteria bacterium | reverse complement strand
GGCTTTTCTAGCCTTTTTCCGTGGTTTTGGGTATAATGAGCCATATGAAGAAAGCGCTAGAACAGCTTATATATAGAGCGGTGGAATTGGAATATGGAGCAGAGGTGGCTGCGTCTGCTGTTTTCAGTGTGGGTTATCCACCAAACCCTGAAATGGGAGATTTTTCAACAAACGTGGGTATGATGTTGGCGAAGCGGGTTGGCGAAGGTCCGCAGGTTGTCGCGCAACGGTTGGCGGACAAAATGTTTAAACTGCAACAAGACTTTTTTGAAGGGTCCTCTGCCGAACATCCGTACATTGCTTCTGTGGCAGTGGCTGGTGGGTTTTTGAACTTTACGTTGTCAGGAGAGTATTTGCTGCAGTGCATGCACAAGGCTGTACAGCAGGGAGAGGCGTATGGCGCGAGCGACCTTGGTGCGGGGAAAAAAGTTGTGGTGGAATATTTCCAAAACAATGTGGCAAAGCCACCCCATGTGGGACATTTACGTTCTGCGGTTATTGGTGACTCGCTCAAGCGAGTATTTCGTTTTTTGGGATACGATGCTGTGTCTGATACACACGTGGGTGACTGGGGTGTGCAGTTTGGTATACTCTTGCACGCCTTTAAAACTTTGGGTGACCGTGCGCAAGTAGAAAAGGACCCAATTACTGAACTGAACAAGTTGTATGTTGCTTTTTCTGCACAGATTGAAACGGATCCAGAATTGCGAGAGTTGGGTAAGCAAGAATTTGTAAAGCTCGAACAAGGTGACCAAGAAAATCGTGCTTTGTGGGAGTGGTTCGTCTCTGTGAGTCTTGCAGATTTTGAACGGTACCGTTTACTACTTGGATTGCTGCCGTTTGAATACAACTTAGGAGAAAGTTTTTTTGAAGACAAGATGGCAGCCGTTCTGACGGAGCTCAAAGAAAAAGGACTTGTGCACACAGGCGAGACCGGTGAGCAGTACGTTGACTTGGAGTCCGAAGGTTTGGGTCGGTGTATTTTGGTGAAGAGTGATGGAGGTACTACATACCACTTGCGTGACTTTGCTACATTTTTGTACCGCAAAAATGTGATTGGGTACTGGAAAAACTTGTACGTGGTGGACGTGCGCCAGGCGCACCATTTCAAGCAGTTGTTCGCTGTTTTGGATAAGGCTGGCTACAAAGCAAATTCCGATAGTGCTCATGTAGATTTTGGTTTCATGGCGTTGCCAGAAGGGGCCATTTCTACTCGCAAAGGAAATGTTATCAGCTTAGAGGCGCTTATGACCGAAGGGATAAGCCGTGCCACTGCGATTATTACCGAAAAGAATCCTACTCTTGAAAACAAAGATGTCATTGCACGACAGGTTGCTCTGGCAGCGATTAAGTATTTTGACTTAATGCATAACCGCCAGTCGAATATTGTATTTACGTGGGACAAAGCACTTTCCTTTGAAGGAAACACTGGCCCGTATTTGCAGTACACGCACGCTCGCATTCATGGGATTAGTCGCAAGGCAGAACACCTTACGGAGATCTCTGGTGTGTACGAGCTGAACGCGCAGGAACGGTTAGTGTTGCAAAAGTTACGTGCGTTCCCAGAAATTCTTGAGCAAGCTGCGGTTGATTACTATCCGAATAGTATTTGCAACTATTTGTTTGAACTGGCACAAATCTTTAATAGGTTCTACGAACAGGTGCCAGTAAACCAAGAGACTGATGCAGTTGCTCGCTACTACCGATTACAGTTATGCATTGCCACCGCCCAAACGCTACGCAATGGATTGTCGCTCTTGGGTATAGACGCACCAGAAGAAATGTAGCGCCATTATTATTTACTTTTATTTTATGTCTGGGACAGAATCATCGAAACCACAATCGAATACTCCGGATTTTAATCAGTTCGAGCAAGAAGTGTTGCAGTATTGGGACGCAGAACATATTTATCAAAAGAGTTTGGAGAAAAATGCGGGCAACGAGCCGTTTGTGTTTTATGATGGCCCGCCTTTTGCCACGGGGCTTCCACATTACGGTCATATTTTGGCATCCACAGTAAAAGATGCTATCCCACGGTACCAAACTATGCGTGGTAAATTTGTGCGCCGTCGGTGGGGTTGGGATTGTCATGGGCTGCCTATTGAAAATATTGTTGAAAAGAAATTAGGCATTTCGGGCAAACGACAAATTGAAGAACTCGGGGTGGAAAAGTTCAACGCGGAGTGTCGTGCCAGTGTACTTACATTTGCTGATGATTGGGGAAAGATGGTGCATCGTATGGGGCGTTGGGTGGACTTTGAAAACTCCTACAAAACCATGGATACGTCCTACCAAGAGTCGGTGTGGTGGGCGCTCAAGCAGCTGTGGGATAAATCGCTTGTATACGAAGACAGGCGAGTGCTTTTGTATTGCCCACGGTGCGAAACTCCTATGTCGAATTTTGAGATTGCCATGGATAATAGCTACAAAGACGTTACGGAGAACTCTGTCTATGTGCAATTTCGCTTGCAGTCTGGTCAACGGATTTTAGATTGGATGACTGATGAAAAAACGTTTGTGCTTGCGTGGACAACAACACCATGGACTCTTCCGGGGAATACGGCGCTGCATGTTGGGCCAACATTGCCGTATGTAATTGTCGAGCAAGGTGGTGCGAAGTACATTGTGACCAAAGAACGACTCGATTTGTTCTCTGGTGAGTTTACTGTTTTGCGAGAGCTTTCTGCGGCAAGCCTTGCGGGGCTTACGTACGAGCCTTTGTACCCTGGGGTGGTGACTGGTGCAACAGAACCAGTTCGCGAAGGTGACCCAGCAAAAGCGCACCGCATATATGTAGATGCGTTTGTAGCTACTCCAGAAGGTACTGGTGTGGTGCATAGTGCTGTTATGTATGGAGCGGAAGACTTTTTGGCTGCCAAGGAGCACGATTTGCCACGCGTTCCTATGCTGGATCACAAAGGTCACTATTTGCACATAGTGCCTGAATGGTTGCAAGGGGTGTTCTTTAAGAATGCAGAAAAATTGGTATTGCAGGATTTGGAAACTCGCGGGTTGGTATTCCGCATTTTACCATTTACGCACAGCTATCCACACTGTTGGCGCTGCGGTACTCCCTTGTTTTACAATGCGTTGCCATCGTGGTTGATTAATATTCAAAAGATAAAAGCAGACTTGCAAAAGGCAGGAGCAGACATTGAGTGGCACCCTGCGCACCTCAAAGAGGGTCGGTTTAAAAACAGTGTTGAGCAAGCACCGGACTGGAATATTTCTCGTAACCGGTTTTGGGCAACAGCTTTGCCTTTCTGGCGTTGCCAAGACGTGCAGTGTGG
>CAZZBG010000020.1:0-9460 GCA_964652865.1 uncultured Candidatus Saccharibacteria bacterium | reverse complement strand
ACCGGTTTTGGGCAACAGCTTTGCCTTTCTGGCGTTGCCAAGACGTGCAGTGTGGGCAAGTGGATTGCGTAGGTTCTATTGCTGAGCTTGAAAGTCGAGCAATTAATTTTGCTGAAGTGTACGGACAGCGGGGGGTAGTAGGTGAAGCGGTAGATACCATTGATTTACACAAACCGTATATAGACAAAGTTTTGCTTCAGTGTAGCAAGTGTCCGGCAAGTATGCAGCGCGTGCCAGAAGTGGTGGACTGTTGGGTCGAGTCTGCATCTATGCCATTTGCTGAGCTCCACTATCCGTTTGAAAATGCGCAGAGTAGCAGTCCAGAGGATTTCAAAAATCGCTTTCCTGCAGATTTTGTAGCAGAGTATATTGCTCAAACCAGAGCGTGGTTCTATGTGATGCACGTCTTGGGTGTTGGTGTGTTTGGGCGTGCACCATTTAAGCACGTGGTGACCACTGGTACCATTTTGGCAGAAGATGGTAGTAAGATGTCAAAGTCAAAAAATAACTTTCCTGACCCATGGGTGTTGTTAGAAAAGTATGGAGTAGATGCTATTCGCTTCTATTTAATGCAAAGCCCTGTTATGGCAGGGGATGATTTAAATTTTTCGGAAGCTGGGGTGAAAGAAGTTTCCCAAAAAGTAAACATGTTGCTGTATAACGTATGGTCTTTTTATCGTATGTATAGTACAGGGGCTTTGAAAGCCGAAGACCCTGTGGGGGTGACGCATGTATTGGATGTGTGGGTGTTGGCACGACTGCGACGAATGATTGCAGAAGTTACGGTGCATATGGATGCGTATAATACCATGAAAGCATGTCGTGAGATTGTTGAGTTCATTTCCGATTTGTCTACGTGGTATGTGCGCAGAAGCAGGGATCGGATTAAAGCAGGTGGCGCAGATGGTGCGCAGGCGTTGCGCGTGTTGGGGTATGTACTTGCTCGAACTTGCCAAGTCTTGGCACCTATTGCTCCATTTATTGCAGATAAAATATATCGCGATGTGACTGGAGAAGTTTCAGTACATTTGGCTTCTTGGCCAGAATCTGAACAGTTGGATGAGTCATTGCGTCAAACAGAGAGAGCAGAACAGGATCGTATTCTTGGACAGATGGAGCTCCTGCGCGAAGTGGTAACCTTAGCACTTTCTGCGAGGAAGACAGCGGCTTTGTCTGTTCGACAGCCATTGCGGGCACTTGCTTTTTCCCAAAAGGAAGGTTCCCCTCGGTTGTCAGTAGAGCATTTAGCAATTATTCAAGCAGAGCTCAATGTCAAGCAGGTAGATGATTTTGAAAGCTTGCTTGACGTGGCGACGCGAAGTGAGCAAGTAGTACGGGTGGATTCTCTGGGTGCGGTATCTGCAGTGCTCCTCGATACGCAGTTAGATGATGCTTTACGACAAGAGGGGTATGCCCGCGAATTTGAACGAGCAATCCAAGACTTGCGAAAGAAGAGCGGGCTTTCTATCGGAGAAGAGATTATACTGTATTACAATATCCCAAGTCCAGATTTGGTTCGGATCTTGCAAGAGCAAGTGGATACAAAAAAGACTTTTATTAGCGGCATAGAGCAGAGTTTAGAAGTGGAAGCGGATAACGAAATTCAAATTGAAATTGCTGAGCAGCCAGTTTGGTTGGGTATAGTCCGAAAAGTATAAATAGAAAATGACCATGTGTTTATCCACATGGTCATTTTTCTTCTGGTCTATTTTGCGATACAGTTAGTATATTAGTCTTTATAGAGATAACATTGTTTCTATGTTCGATATCTGGAAAAAACTACGAGCTGCAGTAGCAGCGCATCGAGTGGTATTTGTGAGTGCGCTGGTAGTTGTGCCCGTGCTTGTTGTATTTAGTATTGCCTTGGTGCAAAGCCGTCATGCGGGTGTGGCGCGTTCGGTCTCGCCAAATACCGCAAGCGCAAATTTAGATGACGACACTGACGCGGGGTGTGATTTTGACGCATGGTGGGACTTTTTTTCACTTTTTGGTATTGATATTTGTAGAGAAGATACGAGTGGTGGTTCAAATAGCGGTGGTGGCGATAGCTGGTGGGACGATGATCCATATGATGGTGTCTTTAATGGAAACAATCCAAATGGTGGAAGCAATAGCACATCAGGTGGTACATCAGGTGGTACATCAGGTGGGGTAAATAATCTTTGGGGCGGTATTACCTGTCCTTCTGGATATGTGCGCACGACGGATGGGTCATGCATGGACCAAAATATCTGTCTTGGCCCAAATGCATCGTCTTATACTGAGTGTGGGGTTGTTTCAGTAACGAGTGGTGGGGATCCTGTTTCTACGAATGGGGGGTCGGCAGGTACAGTCAACTGCCCTACTGGTTGGCACTGGAGCTTTTTTGAACAACAATGTAAAGCAAATAACGACAATTCTACGTGGCCAAACCCAATACCAACATCTTCTGGAGGTTACGTAGACCCAACTGCGTGTCCAGATGGTTACTACTGGAACATGCCTGCTGAGCGTTGTCTACCTTCTCCATTAGCGACTCCAACCCCAACACCTCAGGACCCTTGTCCAGGTGATGATTGGGAATTGAGTGCTGATGGATACTGCTACGATGTGAGTGTGTCCCGCCTGCCAACACCGACTCCAGTAGCTTGGGTGAATGGAAGTTGCCGTGAAGTAGATGTCTGGAATAACAATGCCGTGTGCCAAAATAGACCAATCGATATGGATTGTGTCGAAAATGGCCAGTTGGTGTATTGCCCTGGGGTCACACCTATTCCCACTCCCGAACCAGTAGAGAAAGATGCACCCTGGTGGAAGGTTTGGTCATGGTTCTAAAGAGTGCTCGATTATTACGTGTGCTGGTGTGCGTGCTATTCTTGTTGAGTAGTACTTTCGCACCAGCGCACGCTGCAACACGTCCGGATGTCTCTGTTGCTCCGGGTGTTTTGGCGTCTTACAAAGGTACCATTTTCTTACTTATGAATGGAGAGCAAATACCGTTTGCTTCTATGGCTGCGTTTACGGGGCTTGGGTACTCAGTAAAAAATGTAAAAGCATTGGATTTATCGAAAAAGAGTTTCCGGCAAACGAAAGGTATTTTTTCTAGTAAAGTCGGTCATACGTGGGGGAGTTGGTTGTTGTACAAAGGTACGGTGTATTACTCGCATGTGGAAGGGTTGATCCCTGTGCCAGATTGGGAGACGTTTTTGGAGAATGGTGGTTTTGTAGAAGCTATAGTTCCGGCAAATACATATGACTTGCAAGGTTTTCCGCACAAAATTAGCGCAGCCCCGCTTCAGAAGTGGGATTCTCGAGTCTGGTTGTTTGCTTCGGAACAAGTTGCAACTCGTGACGCGCTCAGGCTTGAGCGATTAGCAAAAGTTCGGACTGCTATAGGTTCGTATAAAACTAAGAACGCCGTGTTACCAGATAGTCTGGAAGCCTTGATTCCTGAGTTTATACCATCGCTACCACCACCAATAGTGCCTCCAGACGGTGTTTGTACTATGACTGATAATTCATTTCGGTACACAAAAATTGGACAGCAATACAAAGTAGACTTTTGTCTTGGTGGCGTAGCTGCCGAATTTTCCGCAGGGAAAAATAGCTTTGTCGGTGAGTAATTATTTTTGTCATACGCTACCACGTCACAGAGTCACCAATGGTAATCCCCAGCTTTGTTGTACTTCCCGCACTCACTTCTAGCACTGCGTCTATTGGCGCTGGTGATGTCCATGTCGGCAGGGGAGTAGGATCTGAGTTTTTTGGTGTAGGCAAATTCTTTTCGATGCCAATGACGCGTGAATCTTTTATCCATATGAGATCAATGGGTATTTGCATATCTTTCATCCAGAACGTTGCAGGCTGTGCAGGAACAAAAGGGAACAGCATGCCTTCATGAGGGAGTAATTGTTGATGATTCGAGAGCCCAATACGTTGCTTTTCTTTGGTATCTGCAAGGACTGCAGTAAAAGTTGCAGTGCCTACGGTTACACGGATAGTTCTGGGTAGTGCTTGAAATGGAAGATTTGCTTCTGTGTGTGTTTGATTTTGCTTGTACCACAGGAGTGTACTTGCAGCTGCTGCGACAATACAGCAGAGGAGTAATATTTTTTTGGTATGCCACATAGGTGTAGTGTATACTATTATTGCATTTCTTTCCGCTTTTTGACTTTAAACTGAAACAAAAACAATGCTTGTAAAAGAACTTATGACTACGCAGGTCATAACGGTGCGCCCAAATGCTACCATTGAACAAGTAGCAGATGTACTTCATACGTATCGCTTTACGGGGGTACCGGTAGTGGATGAACGAGGTCGACTGATGGGTGTTATTATGGAACGTGATTTCATTACCGCGGACTCTAAGTTGTACCTGCCAACATACATTAAGATGTTGAAAGACTTAGACTTCGTGCAGAACGATAAGAAGCACTTGTCCACCGAAGCGCAGGCAGTTATTAGTGCTACTGCTGCTGATGTGATGAATAGCAACATTGTGACTGCGTCTCCGAACGATACCATCGAGCATCTTGCAGAGCTATTTGCCACAAAACGTGTAAACCCCATTCCGGTAGTAGATGAGCACTTTACACTTGCGGGAGTGATTTCTCGAAGTGATTTGATTAAGTTATTCGCTCCGCAAAATATTGAGGCAAAACGAGAAGCGCCTGTGCGAATTGTAGATGTCACTGCAGAAAAAGCTATAAAGCAGATTGATAGACACTTTGCTTTGGTGAGTAAGGTGCGAGCGAGCGTCTGGTTTTTAATTTCCATAGCATTTTTGGTGATCGGCTTTGTACTAGGGGTATTGTGGGTGATTGATTATTAGGGAGAGAAAATGCAGAATGCATATTGCAAAATGCAAAATGAAGAATACGTAATGCGTAATACTCAATACGCATTACGGAACAGCAAAAACAAAGGTCACTGTCGTACAGTACGAAGGTGACCTTTGTTTTGTAGCAGCTAGGAGTTAGGTTATGGCAAGACGAAATTGCAAATTACAAGCACGAAATAACAAAAAAATTACAATATCCAAAAATCCAATCAAAACAGGTTTTATATTTTGCACATTAGAACATTGGTGCTTGTTTAGAATTTGAGTATTGAAACCTTGGAGGTTATTTGTGATTTGAGGTTTGTTATTTGGAATTTCAAGCCCCAGTTCGTATGGGTTCTTGCTGCTAGGAAAATTAAAAATTAAAAATTACACTTTCTCATAATACCAGCACTTTGACTGGTCGCCGAAGAGACGGTTGAGTGCAGTAAGGGGCTTTACCTTTCTATTCGTGTTATAATAAAAACACAAATCAACAGTGCCATAGACAACTTTGCATATTGGCACAAGAAATAAAACGTATGAGATACAACGCAGCTCGTATTGCAGTAATTGTTTTAGTAATTTTAGGATTAGCTGGAACGGTTTTTGGGCTATATCAATATCGTGGTTCAGTAAAAAAGAGCTCTACGAGAGCTTCTATGCCACGTCATTTTGAATCTGCTGCCCAAAGCCCTGGAGTCCCCGGCTCGATTTTAGGTGTAGGTATTTCTTGTGCTGCTGACGAAATTATAGATGACTTTGGTAATACTACTGGTTGGACGGTTACGATTGAAGGTGAAAACATTAGTCGACAAGAGAAATCAACGGGGGTAAAAATCCATGTCCCTTGGAATACTTCGCTGGAAGGACAGGATAGCGTGCGAGGGGTACACCAATTTGGTATTGAGCTTACAACGGTAAACGCTACGGCTGAAACTTTTGCTATGCCTGGGTATGCGGGCAGTTTAGTTTCCTGTTCTTTGGATATTCCAACGGCGCAAGAACCAACGCCGACCCCCACACCTATTGCGACGCCTACTCCTACTTCTACTCCCACACCAACCCCCACCCCCACACCGACTCCTACTCCAATAGCGACTGCGTGCAAACTGGATGTGGCTAAGAAAGTAAATAAAGTATCTGCTCGTTCTGGTGAGGAGGTTGAATATACTCTAGACGTAAAAAATATCGGCACTGGTGCATGTACCGGTCCGGTGAAATTGATTGATGTGTACGATGCAGGAGTTGCATTTGTTCGTGAGACGCATGGTGCAAATGTCTCCAGAGGCTACGGCTCTGAACCATTCCACACAGTAGGTACGCGAACTCTTACATGGAGCATTGCTGACTTGAGTGTTGGACAGTCTGCACAAGCAATTTGGTATGCACAAGTTGGTACCACCTTGGGTTGTGCTGGTGGCTCCATACCAAACAAAGCACAAGCGACTGCGAAAGAGTATTCTAATTTTTCCGTTTGGGTGTATAGCCCAGTGGTGAGCGTCTCAGTACCAAATACGTGTACGAATGATGTACAGCTCGACGTTGGTATACAAAAATCTGTGTCACCTTCTTTGATTACCGTAGGGCAGTCAGCTACGTTTACGGTAAAAGTAAAGAATTATGGACCTACAGCGGCTACTGCGGTGACGGTGAAAGATGTATTGCCAGCCGGTTTGACGCTGACTGGGTATGTTGCCGCAGTTGGCAGCTTTACCGAGTCAGATCTTGTATGGAACATCGGTGCTCTCGCAGTTGGTGCGGAAACAACTCTTACTTTGACGGTAAAAGCTACTACAGTGGGTTCTAAGGTTAATACTGCAACTATCACCGGGGTTACTCCGCAAGATCAAAATTCCTCGAATAACCAAGCGAATGCTACTTTGACCGTGACTGCACCAGAAGTGCCTCCCGTTGTCTGTGCTCCAGGTAGCCAGTCAGTGCAGGTTGGTCAGGTGGCTGCGTTTGCTGCAGTCGGTGGCACAGGTAGCTATGCATGGTCTGCGCCAGATGGTTCACCGGTCGCAGGAGTTGGGGCTGGCTTTACTTCTCAATTCAGCAGTACTGGAAATAAAGTCGTTACAGTAACTTCGGGTGATAAATCTGCACAATGTGCAGTGAGTGTGCAGGCTGTACCTGTCGTCTCACTAGATCTCGCAGTAACGAAACAGGTTTCCCCAGCTGTGGTTCGTATTGGTCAAACAGCAACCTTTACAGTGACAGTTACAAATAAAACAGCTGTTACCGCAACTGCAGTACGACTGGTAGATACTTTGCCCGCAACGCTTACCCTTTTAGGGTCTTCAGTGAGCCAAGGGACATTTGTTGACGCTACACGGACTTGGGAGGTTGGTGCATTAAGTGCGGGGGCAAGTGCTACATTGACGTTACAGGTTAGTAGCCAACAGGCTGGGGCGTATACCAATCGGGTCGATATAACTTCTACTACTCCGACCGATAGCGATTCCACCAACAATTTTGCTACCGCAACACTTATAGTTGAACAAAATGTAGGGGCGGTGCTCGCGTGTGCTTTGTCCCAAAACCAAATTTTCAAAGGTTCTGCGGTGACTGCCTACGCAAGCGGTGGTGCAGGAGCGTTCTCTTGGGGTGCCGCGAATGGAAATCCTACCACAGGTACGGGGAGTACGTTCACTACAACGTTTGCACAATTGGGTACGCAAACTATTACCCTGACTTCCGCTGGTGCGACGGTACAGTGTCAGGTGGTGGTTGTTGCTCCTCCTGTTGTGGGTAACTCTGCTGATTTATCTCTCACCAAGTCAGTTGCCCCTGCTACGGTGACTCTGGGCGGCCAAACTATATTTACTCTTGTCTTAAAAAACTCTGGACCAAGTGTGGCTTCCTCTGTCTCGGTGCAAGATATCTTACCGTCGGGTTTGGCTTTGGTAGCTGCTACTCCAAGTCGTGGTGCGTATGACGGAAAGACTGGCATGTGGACTGTTGGCGAAGTGGCAGCGCAAGAGCAAGTCACTTTGTTGCTTACGGTGAAAGTTGAGAAATTAGGAAAGCACAAGAACATTGCTGAAGTCTGGACAAATACCGTATTTGACCCAGACTCGACCCCTGGGAATGGCAACGAGTCGGAAGATGACCGAGCGGTAGCTGAAGTGAATACGACTGAAGGTTTGGCTCCCGCTGGTTTACCAATTGGACCACTATCTTTGTTTACTTTGCTCTGTGCGCTTGCAGCTATTGCAGCAATCCGAATAAAGACGATACGTCGGGTCCGATTGCATACCCCTGTTGGGCGGGTGGCGGTTGGTTTTGAAGACGAAGTATAGTTACCTCAGTGCCCATGCACATTACTCCACAGCAGTATGCTGTACTCAATCGATATTTGCTAGGAATTATATTAGGGCTAGGGCTATATATAGCCTTAGCCCCAGTTTTTCCTGCTGTGTGGTATTCTGTTGGGCATAGTGCATTTGGTAAGTCTGTGCAAGAGTTTTTGGGTCTTACCAAAGAGGCGACCGTTACTTTGGTTACTCCACGGTCGCCTATGCATACCGATGTTGTTACAGTGACCACAGTAATCCCAAAGAAGAACACACTTTCTATACCAAAAATTGGTGTCTTCGTGCCAATTGTAGAAGGGACGACTGCTCGAGCTATGGACGAAGGAGCATGGCGAAGGCCGCACTCGGCTCTCCCGGGGAGTATTGGTAACGTCGTGCTTGTGGGGCATAGATTTTTATATACGTCTGGGCCAAAAACGTTTTACCACTTAGACAAAGTTGCTGCGGGTGATAAGTTGGTTGTGTATTGGCAGGAGAAAGAGTATGTGTACGAGGTAGAGAGTGTGCTGGTAACACTGCCCAATGCTGTAGAGATTGAGCAAGCAACAGAACAACCGATGCTCACTGTCTATACGTGCACGCCATTATTCACCGTTGATAAGCGCTTGGTTGTCAGGGCTAAGCTCGTACAGTAAGCTATACGTATGAAACATCGAACAAAGACTATTATTTTACTGGCAATTTTATTGTTTGAGATACTTTGTTTTTTCTATTTTCGGCAACAGTACTCAGAGTTTATTGATAGTTTTGCCAGAGCTGGGGGTGTGCAGTATGAGGTATGATAGCGTTGTACGGGCATTTTTATTGAAGCAACAACAGTTAGGGGAGGCAGATGTACTGGGAACTTGGTTTACAAAAGAAGAAGGGAAGATTCGAGCAGTCATTGCAGCTGCGAGAAAGCCACAGAGTAGGCTTTCCTCCGCCCTCTTGCCTGCTTCTTGTTTTGATGTTCGACTCGTGTCACGTTCTGACTCTGGTTTATTTAAACTTATCGGTGTGAGTAAGAGTACTGTGTATGTGGCTGGTATGACTGAGCAGCAAGCGGTGCTGTATAGTTGGTTTGTGGAGGTAGTGGGGAAAGCGACTCCAGATCATGAGCCTAGTCCAGAGATTTTTTCTGTTGCTGAGTATTTTTTTGAGCGGCTGGCACGTGTGACGAACGAAATTGAGCTTGCGTGGTTGTGTGCCTGTGTGCAGATTAAGTTATTACAAGCATTTGGGGTGGGAATCCGTCAACTGGTGCCTACTGAAGCATATGTTTTTGATGTGCGGCATGGTGGGTTTGCTCCAATGAGCGCTGCGATTGATCAAGTACCACTTGCTCCTGAGGTGGTGACTGTCT
>CAZZBG010000019.1:2197-12949 GCA_964652865.1 uncultured Candidatus Saccharibacteria bacterium | reverse complement strand
TGCACTTGAAAAATTTAGCGATTTTAGGTAGAATAGCAAAGAAATGCATTTGGGTAGCTTCTCGTACACTTTTGTAGTATTCAGCATATACAGAGGGGTCTGTAGCTCAGTTGGTAGAGCAGTGGCCTTTTAAGCCAACGGTCGCGGGTTCGAATCCCGCCGGACCCACCAAAGAACAAAGAACCTTACCGTAGGTTCTTTTTCTTTTTGCCGACTACCCCCACCTACTCAGGGGTTCGAGTTTCTTTTATCCTCAAGCTTGAAAGCTGAAAAGCTCAGAAGCTAGAAAGCTTGGCTACTACTCAGCTCACTAGCCAGTACGTCATAAATATGATAAATTCTTAGTACTTTTAGGAGCAGCTGGGAATAGCATTATTTAATTTTCCAGCACCAAAACTTCATGGAAATCTTTGCAGACAAAACTTTGTGGGATTACAAACTCCTCGACTCTGGTAACGGACAAAGACTGGAGCAATGGGGGAAGTTTAGGCTTTCGCGACCAGACCCCCAAGCAATTTGGAATACACACGTCCCCGAGTCGGAGTGGCAAAAAGCAGATGCTACATTTGATCGCTCGTGGCATATTCGAACTACTATGCCAAAAATGTGGGAGGTGCACTTCCCTCTCCCCCTGAAACGCGGTCAAACCCATACAGGACCGTGGGAACTCACACTCGCTGCCAGGCTAACCCCTTTTAAACACACGGGCATATTTGCCGAACAGTCTGCCAACTGGAACTGGCTTGCAGAACAAGTACTGAATAATCCTACACACGAACAGAAGAAAGTCTTAAACCTGTTTGGCTACACTGGGGCTGCCACAGTATTACTCGCAAAGCTCGGTTGCTTTGTCACACACGTAGACGCAAGCAAGCCTGCCATTGGCTGGGCAAAAGAAAACCAAGCACTCAACGACCTCCCCGAAGATAGTATTCGGTGGATTTTAGATGATGCATTCAAATTTGTGAAACGAGAAGTAAAACGCGGAGCGCAATACGATGGAGTAGTCATGGACCCACCAGCGTTTGGCCATGCCCCAGACGGAAGAACCTGGAAATTTGCCGAAGACTTTCCCCTACTCCTCTCCGAAGTGCAAAAGCTCTTAGCTCCAAAAAACAGCTTTTTACTTGTGAATGCGTATGCCACAAACTCTTCTGCACTTGCTTTGCACAATGTAGTTGAAGACACTTTCCCCAGTGCTGGCACTCTCGCCACTGGTGAATTGTGCGTGTCCCAAGCAGATGGCCGACTCCTTTCTACAGGCATAGTCGCCCGAAGGACCACCATATAATCCTATCTCTTACTATGCGCGTACTCAAACCAGCCAAAAAAATAATTTACCTTGACCACGCAGCGACCACACCGGTGCGCCCTGAGGTGCTGTCTGCAATGCAACCCTACTGGGCAAAAGAGTTCGGGAACCCATCCACACTCTATTCGCTCGGGCAACACGCAGCAGAAGCAGTATCTACTGCGCGCACGAGCTGTGCTGCCCTCTTACACTGTACCCCACACGAAATTGTATTTACTGCTGGTGGAAGCGAGAGCGACAACATTGCAATTCTTGGCGCAGCACGGGCGTATCGAGAAAGGCACCGCACGGGTGGCCATATTATTACTTCCCCCATCGAACACCATGCCGTGCTCGAAGCAGTACGCGCCCTCGAAACCCAAGGTTTTACCGTTACTTACACACCTGTAACTCCGGAAGGTTTTGTAACTACAGAAGCAGTAGCTACTGCACTCCGACCAGATACGTTTTTGGTAAGCATTATGTACGCCAATAACGAAATTGGCACCGTCCAGCCGCTCACTCAAATTAGTCAGTTGCTCAAGAAAGAAAATATTCGCAGACAATCTACACACACAAAAGCAGGTACTGCAACACGAATCATTTTTCACACCGATGCATGCCAAGCCGCTGGGTACCTTTCTCTGGACGTTACTACACTTGGCGTAGATATGCTCACGGTAAATAGCAGTAAAGTGTACGGCCCAAAACAAGTGGGATTACTCTATGTAAAGCGAGGCACACCTATTCTCCCCATTACTTTTGGTGGAGGACAAGAAAGCGGACTTCGCAGTGGTACAGAAAATGTTGCAGGTATTGTGGGATTTGCCACAGCTCTGAAGCTCGCAGAGAAAGAAAAAGTAAAAGAAGTACGGCGACTACACACACTTCAAAAATATTTCGTGCGCGCCCTTTCAAAGCAGATACCGCGCACTGTACTGAACGGCCCTGAGATTGCTCAAGATACAAAAGAAATAACCCGCCTCCCAAACAATATAAATGTTTCTTTTGCTGGCTGTGATGGCGAAGCGCTTGTCATTTACTTAGATGCGTACAACATCGCCACTGCAACGGGTAGCGCCTGCGCAACTGGCTCCACTGAGCCTTCACATGTCTTAGCAGCTATTGGCGTAACACCACAGAATATCCGTGGCAGCTTGAGGCTCACCATGGGTAAATCCACTACGCAAAAAGGGCTCGATTTTACCTGCACAGTACTCGCCTTCTTAGTCCGTGAGCAACGTGCAACTACCAACATGCTTATACAATAAAACCCCTCGTGTGAGGGGTTTTCTTTTTACACTTCGCTTCGCTGGGAAATAAACTTACCCAGGACTATAAGGTAGACAATCGGAGCCACAAGCCACAAGAAACTCACGGTGTGCTGTACAAATAAGAACTGTACGAGAGGGTGCAAACTTTGTTGTACATGAGCGGGTACAAACCCCAAAATAATATTGATTAGCAACCCAATCTGCAACAACGCAAATGGAATACCAAAAACCAACGTTGCTCCGTTACGGCCTTCCGCTGCTGTTCTAAATCCATATTTCGAAAGGAAGAAAAAGAGTACTAAAAAGAGTACCGCAAAAGCAGCAAGGTGCTGCAAACTTACCGTAACAATGTTTAGTTTTGCATTTACCAGAGTCTTTAAAAATGGCGCTTCTATCACAAGCAGTTTGGCCATGTAGACAGACACTAAAATAGACAGCAGTCTTCCCCTACCCGCTGCAAATGCATACAAGACCGAAGCAACCACCCAAAAAAGCAAAATAAACAAATCCCAACTTGGAGCGTGCCAGTTGAAACTGCGAATAAGATGTTGAAATTCAATATACTTTTCCATGAAGCGCGCAGAAAATTCTGATACTAATAGTATAGCACTAACCATTCTGTGAAGTCTGAAACTCAATGCTGTATACTACACTATATGTCGAGTGGAATTCTATTTGCAATTTGTGCACTCTTTGCGTGGGCCTTCGATGATTTTTATATCGGCCGTGCCACCAAAAAAATCCAAAGTCTTCCAGCACTACTTGGTCTTTCCGTGCTTGGTCTGGGTATCCTCACTCCATTTGTACTACCACAACTTGTATCCCTGTCTCTCTCCACACAATTGTGGACGGCTTTATTCTACCTTGTACTCTGTACGTGCGTGGCTGCATATGCAGATTTTGAAGCGCTGAGACTAGGCAAACTTTCTGTTATCGACGCCTTGTACGCATTCGAAATCCCTATAACTGCCATATTAGCTTTTGCGTTTCTTGGAGAACGGTTGAGCCCAGTGCAGATATGCCTTGTTGTGAGCCTTGTGACAGGAATGCTCCTTGTGGCTACAAAAAATCTTCCGAACCACAAAACATTTCATTGGGAAAAAGGAATCGGCTATGCCATTATATCGATTCTCTGTATGGGCGCAGTGAATTTTTTAATCGGCTACAGCGCCCGCCTGAGTAGCCCACTTTTAGTAAATTGGATTAGCTACCTTGGCCTCGCCCTGTTTAGCATGACCCTGCTGTCTTTGAAAGGGGTTCTTATAAAAACAGTAGGTACAATTCGGGAGAACAGGCGCTTTGTTATCCCACTGGCAATAGCCGATGTGATTGCGTGGTCAGCATTTGCCTATAGTACCACTCGTATCCCCATTGGCATTGCTACTGCAATTAGCGAAACCTACATACTCGTTGCAATTATACTTGGCTTAACACTCAACAAAGAACGGATAACCACACGGCAAGTAGTAGGTATATGTATTACACTGACGAGTGGTGGATTACTCCTCTTCACGCTAACCTAAACAAAAGAAAAGACAGCTTTAGAAGCTGTCTTTTATATTTTCCCAAAAACTTTTGTTGACTGAAATACTCTCTCCATTCAGCTCGCCAAGTTGCTCTATGAGCTCTCGCTCTTTCTTTGCGAGTTTATTTGGAATAATCACCCGAACAGTCAGGAGTAAATCACCTCGCTTACCAGAGTTTACGTGCGGCACACCTTTATTAGAAACTTTTAGTACTGTGCCTGGCTGCGTTCCTGCCGGCACCTTCACCTCCAAAAGTTCGTCCACTGTTTTCACCTCTAACTTTGCACCCAGCGCTGCTTGTACGAAGCTAATAGGCACTTCTTTATGTAAGTTGTACCCGTCTCTGCGAAACTCTTTCGAAGCTGCTACGCGCACAACCAAATACAAATCTCCTGCGTTGGATCCTTTGTAGCCTACCTCCCCCTCTCCTTGCATGCGAATGCGCTGGCCGTTGTCTATACCTGCAGGGATTTTTACTTCGAGCGTTTTGGGCCTGCGTAATACACCAGAGCCACGACAGACGCTACACGCAACTTCTGGTGTCTTCCCATCTCCCTCGCACTGGTCACAGGTGGCTGCAGACTGCATGTTGCCAAAGATTGTCCGCTTGGTAGTGAGTATTTGCCCTTGTCCATGGCACTTCGAGCACGTTACCACCTTGGAGCCTTCTGCCGCACCAGTCCCGTGGCACACATGACAGGTGTCTTGTTTTTCCAGCGTAATACTTTTAGTCACCCCATGCACTGACTCTTCAAAGGAAATACTGAGTGGCATTTCCAAATCTATGCCACGATTTCGTCTGGACTGGGCCCCTGCGCCACGACCGCCACCAAAAATATCGGAGAATATATCCCCCAAATCAAATTCAACACCACCTTGACCACCAAAACCAAAGCCGTCAAACGGATTACCTGCGTGCCCACCACCAAAGCCACCTGCTTGCTGGTAGTTCTCACCAAACCGGTCATACTGAGAACGCTTCCCTTGGTCAGATAACACTTGGTACGCTTCGTTGACTTCTTTAAATTTTTCTTCGTTTCCTGAACCTTTGTCCGGATGAAATTCGTGCGCTTTCTTGCGATACGCTTTTTTTATCTCATCGGCAGATGCAGATTTGGAAACACCTAAAATGTCGTAAAAGTTTTTTGCCATAGTAGTAAAGCTTATAGCGAGACACCTAATACCTTATAGTTCAAGAGCGCATGGTGTTAATCATAGCATTCAACATTTTCATAACTTCTGTAAGCACACTTTTTACCTTTTCGATTTCATTTTGATTTGCAAGCCCCAGCATAGAAGCAACTTCTATCTGAGTTTCAAGTTCTGCACCTGAAGCAAAGGCGATAGTAAGAAACTGACAGTAATCTTTTTTTGTGCTTCTATATCTACCCTCAGCAATATTTGAAGGAATAGAAACTGCACTGCGCCTCATCTGCGACACTAAACCAAACCTTTCAGTATCAGGAAACTGAGCACTGAGCTCATAAACAAATTTAACTACCACCATTGCTTTTTGCCAAACAATTAAATCTCTGTAACTTTGCTTTGTTTCCATAGATTATTCTGCTATAAGCTATTTTGCTATGAAATGCCCACCTAAAAACTATTCAGCTATAAGCTATAAGGTATCAGGTATCAGGTATAACCTACTCCGTTCTAAACCCTATATGCGGCTGCTGGTCACTTCCGGCTTTAATTGCTCCAAACTGGTCTTCATACCGCTTCACATTTTCTTGCAGTGCTGCAGCGAGACGCTTGGCATGCTGTGGAGACAGGATAACGCGTGCTGTCACAACCCCAGAAGGTGGAAACAAGTTCATGAAGTCTATTATGAACTCTTCCGGCGTATGCGCTACTTGCGCCATATTGGCGTACACCCCTGCCAATATTTCGTCACTCACCTTTACCTGCATTTGGCCTTGCCCTTGTGGGGCCTGTGGATTATTTTGTTGCATGTACGTTTTTTCTAAGTATTAGTTTAGTTTATTTATTATTGGCTTTGCGGTAACATCAAAGTAATTAATCGCAACAGCCAAACAATTTCACACAGTAGGTACTACTGTGCCCGCCAAAACTGTAATCTAGCAAGCCACTTCAGCCATGAGAAGACGAGTGTCTTCTCCAAAAAAACAACTGTTCGAATGATGTCGCCCGTGGACATCGGGGAGGTGGTCCAGCTTTTCGTAAAAATTTCATACGCTCAGTAAGTCTGAGCAAAGGAGGAATACGATCCGGTCCGAGTCAACACAACCCTGACACGCACAGCAATGTGCGCGTCAGGGTTGCTTCTTTTATTTCTTCTCTTCGAACTCTGCATCCACTGTCGGGCTACCATCTGCATTTGGTTGTGCACCACCGTCTGCCGAAGCGCCTGCTGCGGAGTCCGCCGTAGCTTCAGCGGAGGAGGAATACATTGCTGCTCCTACTTTCTGAATAGCGTCAGACAGTTCAGACATAGCTTTCTGGATGGCTTCGGTGTCTTCTTTATCTTTTACTTCTTTCAAGGCGGTTACTTTTGCTTCCACTGCTGCTTTGTCTTCTGCAACTGCTTTTTCACCAGCATCTTTCAGAGTTTTTTCGGACACGGCAATGAGCTGGTCTGCTTGGTTGCGCAAATCAATTACTTCGCGGCGCTTCTTGTCTTCGGACGCATGTGTTTCTGCTTCTTGCTTCATGCGTTCTACTTCTTCTTTGGACAAGTTGGAAGAGCCTTGAATTGTAATGTGCTGTTCTTTACCACTCGCTTTGTCTTTTGCTTTTACAGTCAAAATACCATTCGCATCAATATCGAAAGTTACTTCTACTTGTGGTACGCCACGAGGTGCTGGAGGTAACCCGTCCAAAATAAACCGACCGAGCGACTTGTTGTCTTGGGCAAATTCACGCTCACCTTGCAGTACGTTGATTTCTACTGATGTCTGATTATCTGCTGCAGTAGAAAATACTTGCGACTTCGAAGTTGGTACAGTGGTATTGCGATCAATGAGCGGAGTGCGGATGCCACCCATGGTTTCTAGCCCCAAGGTCAAAGGAGTTACGTCCAAAAGCAAGATTTCCTTTCCTTGTACGTCACCAGACAAAATACCTGCTTGGATTGCAGCCCCTTTTGCCACTGCTTCCATTGGGTCTACACCACGTTCTACTTGTTTGCCAATGAACTCTTCTACGAACTTCTGCACCACTGGCATGCGAGTTGGTCCACCAATCAAAATAATCTTATCGATTTGTGTTGGGGTCAACTTGGCATCACCCAAAGCTTGGGTGACTGGCTGACGCATGCGATCCACGATAGGCTTTACTAAGTCTTCCAAGCGGGCGCGGGTGATTTTCATTTGCAAATGTTTTGGCCCACTCGCGTCTGCAGTAATGAACGGCAAGTTAATCTCGGTCTCTAATGTGGTAGACAATTCAATCTTTGCCTTTTCTGCTGATTCGCGTACACGGTTCATCGCCATGCGGTCTGCAGTAATGTCTATGCCAGATTCTTTCTTAAACTCACCAGTAATAAAGTCAATCAACGCCTTGTCCATATCTTTCCCACCAAGCTGGGTGTCACCCGAGGTGGACAACACTTCAAAAGTTGCTTGGTTGTCTACTTCAGAAAAGTCCATAATGGTAACGTCGAGCGTACCACCACCCAAATCGAATACTAAAATTTTCTGGTCCTTTGCCGAGGTTTTGTCCAACCCGTAGGCAAACGCAGCGGCGGTAGGTTCGTTGATAACCCGTACCACTTCCAGCCCTGCAATCTCACCTGCATTTTTTGTCGCTTGGCGTTGTGCATCATCAAAATACGCAGGGACGGTAATAACTGCTTTTTCTACTTTGTCACCCGTATAACTTTCTGCATCACGCTTGATTTTTTGCAAGATAAATGCCGAAATCTGTTCAGGGGCATATTCTTTGCCATTCACAGAGAACTTTTGACTCGTTCCCATCTTACGCTTGGCTTCAAAAATAGTACCATCTGGATTCGTGACGGCTTGTCTGCGAGCTGGCTCACCAACTAAAAGCTCGCCTTCTTTTGTAAATGCTACATAGGAAGGGAATGCTTTCCCACCCAAAGAAGCACCTTCTGCAGCTGGAATGATTACTGCTTTACCACCTTCCATGACAGAAGCTGCGCTGTTGGAAGTACCTAAGTCAATACCAATTATTTTACTCATATAAGTATGATTCTTGTATTACTAATAAACTATCTATGTTAATACAACGTATATATATTTAGTTGGACTTGGCCCAAAATCTGAAAGCAAACTCGTTACTTCCATATTTTGGACCAACCCCTATACCTTACAACTCGTCTATTGATAACTTTTTAAACGCACCAATAGACATACCGACAATCTTTGTACTCCCGAGCAATTTACGAGAGGTGGCAAAATCAGATTGGAACTCATCTTTCAACTTCACAAAGACGTTCCCTTCCGAACCATCTGACTGTCGCTTCACATGCAATATAATCTTTTTCTTGTTCAGTGTTTTTCCGGTAATCACACAGTCACTTTGGCTCAGTGCCGGAATATCTGAAGACTTGTCTTCCCACTCGAGAATATCACCTACATCAAACTGATCTTTAATAAGCATGGTATCTGTTGTTCTGCGCTGATTAGTTATTTCTATTTGCATAGAAGACGCGCTTTGAGACTGAATTAGTTCGCTTGTTTGCCAATTGCGACTTGCGCTGGACGTATAAGTTTCCCATTCAGCGTAAACCCTGTTTGGTACACTTGTACGACTACCCCCGCCTCCCCATCATCCACTTCCCGCACCGCCTCGTGGAAATTGGGATCAAACTTTTGCCCCATGGCTTCTATCTTTTTTACCCCGAGCTCTTCTAACGCTTTGTCCAACTGCTTTACGAAGCCAGCAACGCCAGATTGCCATGTCGCATAGTCTTCCACAAACTTTTTTGCATCCTGACCACTATCCATGGTCCACTGCCCACTCGCCTCAGGTGCGTGCTTCAAAGCTTGTTCGAGCGTATCTAGGCTTGGTAACAATTTTGCCACCGCAACCTCACGAGCGAAATCAATTAACTCTGCATTCTCCTGCTCTTTTCGCTTTTGGTAATTTTGGAAATCCGCTTCGCTACGCTTCCAACCGTTTAAGTTTCGCTCTGCTTCTGCACGAGCATCAAACAGTTGTTGGTGCAAATCTGCAGCGTCCTCACTGACTATTTGTTGTGCATTATCTTGTTCTTCCATGTGTTTCATTTAAACATACAAGCATCGAAGCATACAAACAATTGAGAGCGCCCTGTTTATATGTTTACATGTTCAATGCTTACATGACTGCATTATTTTTCTTTCCCTCCAAGTAGTTTACTAATATACTCCATGAGACTGACGTTCTTCTCGTATTGCATTGCCTTTGGTCCAATAAGACCAAGTACACCCTTTTTACCAGAAGGTAGATTCAAACCAGACACAATCATGCTGTAGTCACTTCCCTTGGAAAGAGCAATCTCTTTGACGTCACTCCCTATCATAGCCTTTGGTGAATCGCTCCCACTAAACTCTTTTAGAAGTTCGGGAGCTTTGTCGTCTATGTTGTCAAAAAACTCTGCGACGGCCTTGGCATCGTCTGCGGTAAGCTGGGGGTTCCCCAAAAGATTTGCAATACCCATGGTGGACGAGTCTTCTGGGAACAATGCAAAGCTTGCACCACCAGAAATCTCTGCCGTAAGCCGTGCTAGCCTTCGACTCATTTCGACATGTGCTGTTTGTAAATGTGCAATTTCTCTCCGCAGTCGCTCTTGCTCTTTCATGGATAGCTTCACCCGCTCCATAAGTTCCGTTACAAAGTAGCGGAAACCCATATCGGTTGGCACCCTTCCAGCGGATGTATGCGGTTGCATAATGTACCCTAACTTTTCAAGCACCTGCATTTCGTTACGAATACTTGCACCCGACAAATCAAAGTAGTCTTTCTCTACTAAATCCTTACTAGCGACCGGCTGGCCGGTATCGCAATTTTCTTTCACAATTGCAGCCAAAATCTTGGCTTGGCGAGATGATATCTCTGGGTAATCTGACATGCATATAGAATATAAAAATATTGTCACTCTGTCAAGAAGAGTGACAATATGAACACATCGTGCTATGTAAAGTTAACTTGACATTACGTACGCCTACCATATATGCTCTATATATTACTACTAAGTATTCAGCCTTATCCCTATGAAACAAACAAAAGTCGCCTTCGCACTGGTAGCAGTAATCTTTCTAGCTGCAGGATGCAGCAAGGCAACCACACAAAACAACGCGCCAACACCAGTCCCATCACCTAGCCAAGTACAGGAGAACTCTCCCCTGCCTACCCCGAGCAAGACGAACCCCACCCAGCCATCTCCCACCACTACTCCAGCTGCTGCGCAATACAAAGACTACTCAGCAGATGCTATTGCCAAAGCCCAGCAAGAAAACAAACGAGTGGTGCTATTTTTCCACGCAGCATGGTGCCCTACCTGCATAGCTGCAAACAAAGCATTCAACGCAAGCATAAGCCAACTCCCCGCAGATGTTGTCTTACTCAAAACTGACTACGACACAGAAACAGCGCTCAAGAAAAAATACGCAGTTACCTACCAACACACATTCGTGCAAATCGACGCCTCCGGTAACCAAATAAGCAAGTGGACTGGCGGTGACGTGGAGAG
>CAZZBG010000019.1:0-2097 GCA_964652865.1 uncultured Candidatus Saccharibacteria bacterium | reverse complement strand
CGACATGCTGCAGTAGTACTCCTGAGTCTGTTTGCCCTGTTCATGATTTGGCCAACACCCTTTGAGCGAGCCATGCAACACATGTCCGGCCTCATTGCAAAAGCTGCAAAAACTGGCCAGCGCGCTGGGTCTGGTAACTGGGGTGGTTTTGTTATGGGAGTAATTATTGGCGTTGTCTGGGCACCATGTGCTGGGCCAATATTGGGCTCTATTTTAACACTCATCGCTCAGGAGTCCGAATCGCTCCAAGCTTTTGCGTTGCTCGTCGCCTACTCTCTGGGGGCTGGAGTACCCATGCTACTTATTGCCTATGGCAGCCAAGCTTTGAGCACGAAAATAAAGGTACTCGCCCAGTACGCTACTCGCTTACAACAAGTTTTTGGAGTCATCTTACTTTTAGTAGCTGCAAGTATTTATTTCCAGTACGATACAAAAATCCAAGCATACTTAGTAGAGCAGTTTCCTGTGTTCGGTACGACACTGGAAAGCAAAATCCAAAAACAACTCGCGCCAACGCCAACCCCTTCTCGTAGCAGCGCACCAGCTCCAGAATTTTCAGAAATCTCTACGTGGTTAAATACATCTGAACCAGTGACACTTTCTGCCCTCCGCGGTAAAGTAGTCTTAGTAGATTTCTGGACATACTCGTGCATTAATTGTGTACGAACACTTCCGTACATTACAAAACTATACGAAACATACAAAGACCAAGGACTGGTAATCATTGGCGTGCATACTCCGGAATTTGCTTTTGAGAAAGACAAGAACAATGTAGCAAAAGCGCTTACTCAATATGGCATTACATACCCCGTTGCCTTAGATAATGCATACGGCACATGGAATGCGTACGATAACCAATACTGGCCAGCAAAATATCTTGTGAACCAACAAGGCAACATTGTATACACGCACTTTGGTGAAGGCGCATACACAGAAACAGAAAATGCTGTCAGAAAACTACTCGACCTCTCTACCAATACCACCCTCTCTGAAACGCCGAAAATAAATTACTCACAAACTCCAGAAATATATTTTGGTACCAATCGTCTTGAGTACTTTGCGTACTCCACAAAGCCTAGCTTTAACCCAACGGAATACGTCATCCCCAATAGACTCAGCCTGAACTATTTTGCGCTGTCTGGAACATGGCAATTTAGCGCAGACAAAACCAAACTCACCAAGCCAACTGGTACAATCAAACTGCACTTCCAAGGTAAGACTGTGTACATAGTTGCGGCAAGTCCAGAGAAAACTCAAAGTGTGACCGTGCGAGCAGACAGTGGAGAAAATGCCACCGTGCAAATATCTGAACACACCCTCTACCCCCTACTCCAATTCCCCACTGCCGGTGAACATACCATAGAAATTAGCATTCCAGCAGCTGGCTTTGAGGCGTACACATTTACGTTTGGCTAAAACACAGATACACAGATTTCACTGATAACACAGATCCATACAAGTTGACGCAGGCGGGTTTCATCTGTGTAATCGGCTTTATCTGTGTATCTGTGGTTACAAATATTATGACTATTCAAAATTCGCTCAAGCACTACCGAACAGAAAAAAATCTCACGCAAGAAGACTTGGCAGTGGCTGTTGGGGTATCCAGACAAACTATCATCGCCATAGAGAAAGGTAACTACACGCCTTCGCTCATGCTTGCAATGCAGCTGGCGCAGTATTTTACTGTACCCGTAGAAAAGCTCTTTGTGGTATCCTAAAGACTAGTAAGCAAACTTTATACCATATGAAAATTCTTATTTACTACCTCTTGCTATTGATTGCCATAGCACTTATTACCGGCTTTAGCATTTCTACCAATGGCAACATGGCAATGCCACAAATGCTCGCACTTTCTGCGGGACTGGTGCTCTATGTAGTTGCTCTTTCTTTTGTCGGAGAAGGCGTACCAGAAGACGAACGAGAACAACACCACCGACACATCGCCAACCGTGCTGCTCTTGTTGCAGGCACCATTGTACTTTGTTTAGGAGTTGTCACCCAGCTCTTTATTTCCCACCGCATTGACTACTGGCTTCTGTTTGGTTTAGTTACCATTAACCTGACCAAAATAATCAGTCTTATTTGGCTCAACTA
>CAZZBG010000018.1:5647-13125 GCA_964652865.1 uncultured Candidatus Saccharibacteria bacterium | reverse complement strand
TGCACCCAAGGGGTCAAAGCAGTCGAAACAGCAAAATTAAAACCGCTTTCGCGGTATACAACTCATAAAGTTCTTAGGATTTGGCTAATTTTCAAACTAGCAGAAAGAAATACAAAGAGTCACTCTCAATCTTCACAAAATCTACAGTGGCGTAAGCCAGCCGTAGCCTTGGCGAAGGCTGGAGCCGGCTATCGGACTCGAACCGATCACCTAGGGTTTACGATACCCTCGCTCTACCAGATGAGCTAAGCCGGCAAGTTGTTATTTGATACCCATTCGGGATACGGGAATCGGTCGCCCACGGCTGTACTCATCTTCCATTCGACAAGCTTATGGTAGATTCGTACGACGCCTAACGCGACCCCGCCGCTCTGCACCGCTCCAAATGGTCGCGGTGCAGTTCCGCTGGTAGCGGAAGCGCTCTTTTCGATTCCCTACCGCCTTATCCAACACAAATACTCCGCTTTGGGAGTATTTGTGTTGGAGCGGGATACGGGAATCGAACCCGTGTCTAAACCTTGGGAAGGTCTCATACTACCATTGTACTAATCCCGCGTGAGTGGCCATTTGCTGGCCACAGTTCGTATTTTACCAAGTTCTGGCTACTTTGCACAATGCCTATGTGCGCCCATAGTACCACGTAGTTTTTTGCTTGGAAACTTCAGAAGCAAACCATGTTTCAAACTGCTGTGGCTCTACTACCACCTCACGCAATTTCACCATAGTTTTCTGACCGTTTAAAACGGTGTCGAGTAATTCTACAAAGTGCACGCCATATCGAGTGTACACAACGGTCAATTTATTTTTCTCTAATTTTTCTACTGCTTCAGCGTACTCTGGAACAGCTTCGGACACATCAATATACCCCAAGTCCCCAGAAAAATATTTTGTTGCTAAATCTGCACTGTACAAGGTAGCAACAGTGTTAAAGTCCTGCCCTTTGGTAAAAGCTGTCTTAACTTGTTCGATCTGTTTTTGAAAATTTGGTTCTAACTCAGGATGCTGTGCATACCACTGACGGAGTTTATAAGCCAAGACAAAATCGGTCAGTACCGTTCGTGCGGCAACATCCGGACCAACAGCTTGGGAATATTTTATATATTCCGCATCTTGGGCCAAAGCTTGTTTTGCCAAAACTATATCCCCCGAAGACACACCAACTTTTCCATCTGCCACCGCTCGGAGTGAGAGTGACTCAGAAAGGGAATACCCTTCCGGAAGAGTCGTTTTAGTAGCAGCGGTAGACCAAGCCATAACTTCGTCTGCGCCAACGTACCTTCCACCCACTTTGCCCAGTGGTATCCCAACTGCCGCGGCAAACCGTTCCTTAGTTTCGCTAGGCGAGCCCATATAAAACCACGCGCCCGCGCACAACACAAATACCAAAGCGATCAATACTGCTCCGCCTGCTACTAAGAGAAACTTACGAATATGTGTCTGTTCAATTTTCATAGTGTACAAATACTAATGTGCAAAGAAATACTCCCACCACTGCTTCCACACGGGAATTTGCTTGGCCTCTGTTCCTTGCTCAGACACCTCTTTGGCCCCTGCAAGAAACACAACAGCAACTTCCCCATCTTTTTTCATATTTAACTGTTGCCTTGCTAAGCGCTCAGTAGCTGCTGCACTTGCCAAGTACTGCAGCGAGCTTTCCAACTGCGCATTCTTTTCACCGATTTCTTGTGACTCTGCTTTGAGTGCGTCTATTTGCTTTTGAATCTTTTTCTGTGCTTCCCACTTTTGATACTGGGACAAAGAAAGAATTGCCAGACTGCCCAAAAGTAATACAACCACAAACCGGCTCGACATGAAAGATATTTTTGGTTTTTGTGGAAGCATGAGACTAATTTACTATTTTTTGCTGTGGTGTAGAAAACTCCTGCATGCCATGCACCCTCCCCGATCGTTCCAGTACTTGTTCATGCAATCGCCACAAAAACTCTTTTACCTCTGCCGGCCTCGCCACCGAGCGCACCACCAGCGGCTCTACCCTACCAACTACTTGCACATCTATATCGCCAAAGCCAGCGAGCATTGACCATGGTCCTGTTGTGCGCAAACTCACATTTAAAACTCTATCGAGGGCTGTTTCAGAAACTGTCCTACGAAATAAGCTCTCGTGAGACATTTTTACAAACCGACCTGTCGAAATTACATATACTTCTCTGTGCCACAAAAAAAACTTGTGCAAAAACCATACCACAACGAGCAGGGCCCAAACTGGATATACCGCGAATAAACTCCCAAGAGCAGCATGACGAGCAGCATACCACAGCGGCGTAATAATCAGCACCAGAGCCAGAACTGCCGCTGGAACCAGCACTGCACTACTTTGGCGAAACACCACTACAATCTCTTCGTTTGGCTTCAGGATTACATTTCGCATACAGTTTTATGTGCAGGACCAGCCACACAAAAATTAAAAGCCTAAAAAGGACGGTCCAATTGCCATGGCTATCATAGCAAGCACCATCAGTGCAGCAAGTATGCTGAATAATCGTTGTACTTTTTTTCTATCTCGCAACATGGTGTGTCTATTATACCATAAATAGCTAGTATTCTGCAGGTAACCCCTCTGTCAACTCAGGGTACCGGCACATCTCCACCTGCGTTATACGAACCCCATTGGGTGAAAGTTCTGGTGGAGTTACACTCGTATTTCCACTCATGCGGAACCCTTGGTGTTCGTAAAATTGGATACTGGACTTATTGTAGTCAGCCACCAAGAGCACAATGGGCATATTCGCGCCGATATACGCGTATGCGGCACGAAGTAACGCACTGCCAAACCCTTTTCCGTGGTGTTCTGGCAATACATAGAGCGCTTGGATTTTACCAAAGGTCTCAGCTCGCCGAACAAAACAATACCCCACAGGAACACCGTCGCACTCTACAACAAACACACAGCGTTCTTCGGTAGACTGTGCAAGTATCTTCTCCCAACGCGCTACCGCTTCTGGCGTAGTAAACCCTAACTGTTGTATACCTTCTGCGGTTACCCCTAACTCCGCATTGGGATATGTAGCAACCCACGTCTGCTGTTGTACTGCCGCCAGCTGTGCAGCATCTGCCACAACCCCGACCCGCACCAATACATCTTGCTGTTTCACTTGAGGAATTGCGTATTAAGAATTGCGTATTACGTATTGCGAATTGCGTATTAGCTAATTACTACTTACCATTTACTCTTTACTACTCTCTACTCTCTATCCTCTATCCCTACTTCTTCAAAATTGCCAAAAACGCCTCTTGTGGAATATCCACTTTACCAATCTTCTTCATCCGTTTCTTTCCTTTCTTCTGTTTGTTCAGGAGTTTCATTTTGCGAGTTACGTCACCACCATACAAGTAGCCCGTCACATCTTTGCGCAGTGCGCTAATAGTTTCCCGAGCAATTACCTTACCTCCAATAGCCGCCTGAATTGCTATTTCAAACTGCTGTCTTGGAATAAGCTCTTTGAGCTTCATGACCAAATCACGCCCTTCAACTTCTGCAACCGAGCGATGCATCATAGTAGAAAGCGCTTCCACTTTTTCATTTGCAACCAAAACATCTACCTTCACCAACTCCCCAGGACGCAACTCAAGAAAATCGTAGTTCAGAGAAGCATACCCGCTGGAAACGCTTTTTAGTTTGTCGTAAAAATCAATAATAATATTCCCCAAAGGCATTTCAAAGTGCATATCTACACGGTCTTGTCCCAAGTAGGTAATGTCGCCAGAAATCCCCCGTCGCTTCGTAACTATTTCCAAAATCGGACCAATGTACTCTTGTGGCGTTAAGATATTTACTTTCATCCACGGTTCTTGCACTTCCCGCACCGTAGATGGGTCTGGAAACTGCGCTGCCGATTGCACCATGACTTCTTCCCCAGAAGTCTTAACCACTTTGCACGCAACGCTTGGCGCAGTCAAAATGAGGTCCAAATCGTATTCACGAGTCAACCGCTCCTGCACAATATCCATGTGCAGCAAACCCAAAAAGCCGGTACGGAAACCAAACCCAATACTCGGAATATGCTCTGGTTCAAACTCTAAAGACGCGTCACTCAAACGCAACTTGTCCATAGCGTCCCGCAGGCTTGGGTAGTCGTCTCCCGAAACAGGGAAAATAGTTGCGTAGACCATTGGCTTTACGTGCTCGTACCCAGGCAGTGGCTGCGTGGTTGTTCTTTGTGCGTGCAAGGTAATTGTGTCACCTACACGCGCCTTGGAAACATCTCGGAGCCCTGTCACTATATACCCAACTTCACCACAGCGAATAGCATCGGACTTTTCTATTTTCGGCTTAAAGTACCCAATCTCTAAACTTTCTGCTTCTGTTTTGCTGCCTAACGTGTAAATTTTTTGCCGTGGCAACAACACACCATCAAACACGCGCACAAAACAAATTACCCCGCGGTGGATGTCGTAAGCGGAATCAAAAATCAACGCACGCAAATCACCATCGGTATTACCCGTTGGCGCTGGCACACGTTCGACAACCGCATCTAAGATAGAGAGCACGCCTTCGCCAGTCTTACCTGAGGCATACAAAATTTCGTCATCGGTAAATCCAAATGCATCTTTCAGCTCTCGGGCAGTCTTTTCTCGGTCGCTATTCGGAAGGTCAATTTTGTTGACTACTGGAATGAGCTTTAAATTGTGTTCCATCGCCAAGTAGGCATTCGCCAGAGTTTGCGCTTCGATGCCTTGCGTACTATCTACAACTAAAATTGCACCTTCGCAACACGCAAGACTTCGTGAGACTTCATATGCAAAGTCCACGTGCCCAGGTGTGTCTATTAAATTCAGGGTATAGTTCCGAGGACTAAGGGCTAAGGACTCTGTTTCGCTTGGCACTTCACCCTTAGCGCTTAGCCCTTTGTACTGATACTGCATTCTCGCTGGCTGCAGCTTGATGGTAATTCCGCGCTCCCGCTCGAGGTCCATACTGTCCAACAATTGGTCCTTCATTTCCCGCTTACTCACGGTGTTGGTCATTTCTAAAAGCCGATCCGCAAGGGTCGACTTTCCGTGGTCAATATGAGCAATAATGCAAAAATTCCGTATATTTGAGAGGTCTGACATAGCAGTATTCTACCACGTCAAAACCCTTATCCACAAGGCACACCGCGAGGCAAAACATGTAACCATACAAGCATAAAAACATGCAAACATATAAATGTCTAAGCACTGTTCTCACATACCACCCAGTAACGCAAAAGTCCAAAAGTAGACGACCGTCTACTTTTGGACTTTACCTAGAAGACCTGTGACTGCATGAACTGGCGTGCTGCATCATACGCAATTTACAAACGAGTTGAAAATTGAGCAAACGTTATACAAACTTGTTTCATATACTTATGCTCTTTTAAAAACTTTCCCCACTAGCGCTCTCGCATCGGGTAACCCAGTCGTTGCACCAATAACAAGATACACCAAGCCACCACACACAGAAGCAATCACTGTTTGCAGTACTAAGCCAAGCCATGTGTGCGTGTTCACGATAAGCGCTGCTGCATATAACCCACCATAGAGTGCTATAGCAAAACCAGCAGACGCCACTATCACTTTCCCCATAAGCTGCAAAGTGTTCCCCTCTTCGGCGTGTACGGCTACCTCTACTCCAGCTGTTTCAAGTAAAGAATTACGTACTAAGACGTACAACACAGCAGCGTTCACAGAGACACCAATTACATATGCTGCAGCTACACCATTTATGCCATGCGCCCCAGACAATACATACCCAGCAACAATAGTAATCCCCATAGAGAGTAAATTAACTAAGACTGGTGTCCATGTCTTATGCCGCGCCAGTAATGCTCTGGAAAATAGTGGCACCAGCGACTGTCCAACGAGTGAAAAAGCCAATACACCAAGTACTTCAAACGTTGCTCTGGTATCGTCCCAACCAAACTGACCAGCACCATACAGTATGCGCACTGCTTGCGCTCGCAGTAACAAGAGCGCAATTGCCACAGGAGTCATGTAAAACAATATGCGTACAATGCTCTCGCGCAACAAACGCATAAACGCACTCGCGTCCGCACTCGAGTAATGCTCAGCAAAATACGGAAACGAAGCCGTTGCGACTGCAAACGCAAACACCCCCACAGGCATAGCTTGGATATCAAACCCTAACGTAAACACAGAAATACTACCTGCGGCTAAGTGTGACCCAACCACAGACGCGACAATTAAAATAACTTGGGATAGATCAAGTGTAAACAATCTCGGTAAGTACAACTTCCCTACCCCACGCAATGTTCCGAATGTCCATGCGCTTGGATTGACCGAAAATCCTGCGCGATAAAAATCTATCAACTGCGCAGTACTGTGCACGACAGCACCCAACAACACTCCATACCCCAACCCAACTATGCCAAAGCGAGGATACAACCACACTGCGCCCACAATAAGCCCAGCATTGTACAACACCGGAGAAAAACCAGCCCAAAAAAATCGCTTGACCGAGTTGAGCGTGGCCGACATGACGTTTGCCAAAGCTAAAAAGATTTGCGCAACTAAAATAACCCGAGTGAGCAATACCACTTGCACGAGCTGCACGTCCGTAAATCCTGGCACCACCAAGCGCACAAACCACGGCGCAGCGAGCGCAACGACTGCGCATACAACAAGCATTCCCAGAAAAGTGTAATTTAACAACACCGAAACGAGTTTATTTGCTTCTGCTTCACTCTTCTTGAGCGCTTGTGAAATAACTGGTAATGCAGCAATAGACAGAGTCCCCACAATAAGCACGCCCATCAGAAAATCTGGAATACGAAACCCCGCGTAGTACATATCGAGTACCTCACCCGCACCAAACTCGCTCGCAAAAATACGAACTCGTATCAATCCAGAAATCCGAGAAAGCAATGTCAAAAGCGCTACCACCAAAGCAGCGCCGCCCACACCAGATACTGTAGGTAGCCACGAACCCCACCGCGAAACTTTATTTGTGTTCTGTTCTCGCATAACGTCTCTTACTTACTCAATACTACACCAAAAAAACTATCTGTAGTAACTTGCCATTCTTTTTCTAGCCCAAACGAAGTAGGCGCATCACTCTGTGTTGACCACAACACCCGCCGCTGTGGAAAACCTAGCTTATATTGAAAAGAGTAACCTACCGCACCAGACTGCTTTTGTACAGTCAAACTTTGGCGATCAAGTGCAGAAAGTGTATAGGGCAACCGCCACGATAATTCCACCTGCGCTGTTTGGCCACCTGCTACTACTATCCAATTGCCAAAAAAAGTCTTCCCTGCTTCTATTCCGACGACTGTGCCATCTGCTGATTCTTGTAACGCTGCTTTTTGCCAACTTTGAGCCTGTGGGTGCACCACATCTTTACCTTCTGTTGGTTCATCTAACACAACCTCACTAAACCCTTTACTCGAAAGCAGTGTACTCCCGAGCGGAACCAACACCCGAACAAAAGATTTGTTCTCCAACCCTTTTTTGTCTGGGAGTGGGTTTGTCCGCCGAAG
>CAZZBG010000018.1:0-5547 GCA_964652865.1 uncultured Candidatus Saccharibacteria bacterium | reverse complement strand
ACAGCAGATAGTCGCTCCAAAAAAATTGGGAGGAACTCTGCCAACATTTTCTTTGGTTTATTTTCAGCTCGGTCGTAAGTAACCGAAGTCTCTACTTGCGTAACTTCAACAAAATTTTCTGCTGTGAGTGGAGTTGTGTACCCTGGAACAACAACTGGCCCCGTTAGCTCCAGTGCACGCACCACAAGCGCTGGGGTAATTGCCATAACTAAATCAGGCGCACGTTGGGTCACCTCAGTATACATTCCCGAAACTGCACGCGCGGACTCGGGGAACGAAGCAAACCAATTCGCATCACGAATATACCAACGAGGGTTCACCGCTCGAACAGGGAGTGGCGGTTCATAGACAGTGCGAAGCTGACCATCTATGTCATAAACACTACTCACTGTTTGAGTGAGAATAACTCCATCGCGCAGAGTAAAAGCACCATATGTCCCAATAAAGCCCCCACTCGGCCGGAGCTCGTTGCTGTTTTGAAGTAAGACGAGTAACTCTTTACTGCCCGTTGCTGCATACTCAAGTACCGAAAATGCATTTGCCACAGTCGCCAGAGAAGTCTTGAGCCCCAAGACTTGTTTTTGCACACTGGTAAGCCTGTCCGCATATTTGTCAGGCACATGCGCTGGGTCTACTTCCATGACAAGTGCCAGCGCAGCGTCAACCTGTTCTCGAAGCGCACGAAACTGTGCACTGGCATCTGCAACAGTGACCTGATCATTACGGAGTTCCAAACCAGTAGACCCAAATGAAATTTGCTTGAGCGTAGATAAAAACTCACCAAACTGCTTTGCTGCCTGACTTCCCTTCTCGCCAGCGCGCAACAATCGCTGTGCGTCTTTTCCTTGTGGGGTCACTTCAAGTAGAGTCCTGAGGAACGCGTTCGACTCGGCGAGCACCTGCTGCGCACCCCCAAACTTCTGTACCGCTGTTGCAAAACGAGCTCCAGCTGCTGCATATTCTTCTTGCGATAACTTGTCTGTACCTTGTGCAATTGACTCAAGCGCTGTTTCCGCTTGTCCTACAACCACGCGCCGCAGACCCAGCCCTTCGGCAAACAGCGAGACTGCTTGCAATCCGAACACCCACACCACTGCAAATACAAACAAGAAAGCAATATTAAACACCGTTGAGCGCGCCAGTAATTTTGCCCCGCGAGCCCCCACGCTCGCAACCGTTCGCCCCACGTCAGACACAAACCCAAGCCATATCCGCTCCAGTGCGAAACCAAAAAACTTTGGAACAGAAACCACTGCCGCGCCCACGGCATAACACACAGAAAAAAACATACGAAAGAGATTGCGCCAAAACCCTCGAGGCCCCGCACCAATGCTCCGCCCGCCTGGCAATCGCACCTCTGCTGTATGTTTTTTAAATACTTTCATATTTACGAATTCACCCTTACATGGCGACTTATCTGCAACAATATACCACACGCCGCCATGGTCACAATGAGTGAGCTACTGCCATAGCTAAAAAATGGAAGTGGGATTCCAGTGAGCGGCAACAACCCAATACTTGCGCCAATGTTAATAAACGCCTGAATCAGTATCATAGAAGTAAGCCCTGCAGCAAGTAGTCTCCCAAACTGGTCTGGCGCTGCTGCGGCAACTCGAAAGCCTCGCAGTAAAAATGCGACAAACAACCCAAGCAATCCTAACACCCGCACATACCCCAGCTCTTCTGCAATAACCGGAAATATAGAGTCGCCAAGGACTTCTGGTAAAAAATTATGCTTCTGTCGAGACTGTCCATAGCCCAATCCCCACACCCCACCGGAACCAACGGCAAGGAGCGATTGGTTCACTTGGTACCCAGCCCCCGAAGGATCATGTTGTGGGTTTAGAAAAGTAAACAACCGTGCCGCACGGTACGGCTCTAACCAAATCAGAAGCAAGAGTACGACCGTACCAGCCCCCACTACCGCCCCTAACCATTTCCACGGTGTACCTGCAGCAATCAGCATTAAAAACGCTGTACCAAGCAACACCAACATTGTCCCAAAATCTGGCTGCCACAAAATAAGCACCGAAAGTAACCCAACTACCACCAACATGGGGAAAACCCCAGCCATGAACTGGTGGAGTTGCTGCCGCTTATTTGCCATCCACGAAGCACCGTAAATCACAATGGCAAGCTTTGCCAGCTCTGCCGGCTGCAAAAACAATGGGCCAATATGAATCCACCGACTTGCACCACCAGCAGAGAAACCAATCCCTGGTACTTTTACTAACAACAACAAAATAACACTCCCTACTAACGCAAGTGGTACGAGCCGTTGCCAAATACGATAATCCATTTTACTGCAAATATAAAGCGCCACGAGCCCCACTAACCCTCCCTGCAACAACTGGTTCTTTACAAAATGCGTCGTACTTCCAAAACGCTCTAACGATTCTACAGTAGAGGCAGAGTACAGCATGATCATGCCCACCACAAACAACAGCGCCACTACCAATGCTAACGCTACATCTACCTTTCCCTTTTTGTTTATAAAAAAATCTGAAAATTTTCTTTTTTCCATGTGTACTAAGCTGTATGGGCTTATCGCTTAAAATTTTGCGCGTGTAATCGGAACTGCTGTCCTCTATCTGCGTAGCTTTGGAACATGCCAAACGATGCACATGCGGGACTGAGCAGTACAACATCACCTGCAGAAGCCACGCTCGCTATCTGCGCAAATATTTCTTCCATGTTCTGCGCTCCTTGGTATACACGTTCCGCAGGCACAGCAGCTATTTCCAATGCACTCACAATCTGCTTGGTGGTTTGCCCAACCACGATAACTGCTTTTACATTGGGCTTCGCCGCGATTTCTATAGCTAACCCCGTAAAATCCGCACCTTTGTCCGAACCGCCGAGTATAAGCACAATCGGTTCATGGAAAGAACGTACAGCAGCAATCGCACTTTCGGGCACGGTGGCAATTGAGTCGTTATAAAAAGAAACATCGGCAAATGTACCCACATATTCCAAACGATGCTCTAACCCTTTAAACTCGGTGAGGACTTTTGTAATGTGTAACTCAGGCAACCCAACCACGCACCCGACAAGCGCTGCAGCCAATAAATTTTCTAAGTTGTGATCACCGCGCAATTGTCGCTTGGCAACAGATATGTGCATCGCTCTCTCTGGAGTCTGAACAAACAGTTCTTGATCTTGGGCATACGCACCTTCCGGCACAGAATGAGTTCTAGAAAAAGCATACTTCTTCCCTGCACCCAAAGCGCCAATCGCTTTAGTCGCTGGGTAGTCGTCGCAAAATAGTAACGTGTCTGCAGAAGTTTGGAACTTCGCTATTGCTTCTTTTGCCGCATGGTATTCAGTAAGATTTGCATGGTGGTCCAGATGATCACTCGTAACCATTAAACACACACCAATGTGCGGGCTCTGCTCTAAATCTTCCAGCTGGAAACTAGACATTTCAAACACGACAACATCTCGCTCTGTAAGAGTAGGTAACAGAGCAAGTGGGTCTTCTTTACCAATGTTACCAGTCAGGAACACCGAGCCACCTTCCCCCACAATAGTTTGAGGCAAACCCAAATCTACCGCTTGCTTGAGTAGCGAATGAATTAAACTAGTAGTCGTCCCCTTTCCCTTTGTACCTGTAATACCAATAATTTGAGCTGGACAGTGTTTGAAAAAGAACTTCGTCTGACTGGTTATTTCACTGCCACGCGCCTGCGACTGTACCAGCCCCGCTGTTGCCAGCGGCACCCCTGGGCTCCGAAAGATACAATCCAAAGAGCCAAAGTCTGCAAAGTCGTGTCCGAATACAAATGTAAACCCCGCAGCTTGGTAGCGCGCCACTAGCTCAGCAGAAAAATCTGTCGCTTGTTTTGCATCAAAAATGTGCGCAGTCAAACCAGCAGTCAGTAAAAATTGGGCTACTGCCTGACCTTCTTTACCAAAACCAACAATGCCAATATGTTTCCCAACCAGCGAATCTGTATACTGCATATGCATTACCCTTTCCGTAAGAAATTACCAGACCTGACTCCAGTCAAAGCTCCATCTTTCACTGCGCGCGCTCCATTGACCCACACATGCACCACACCTGCAGGAGACTGAAATGGGTCGACCAATGTTGCTTTGTCGTACACGTGCAATGGGTTCAAAAGTACTAAATCTGCTTTCGCGCCAATAGCAATTACCCCACGATCGGCCAACCCCCACGTACGGGCTGGCATACCAGTTAACTTCGCAATAGCAGCTTCCAGTGTGAGTAACTTGGTAGTTTTCATGCGACCCAAAAACTGTGCGCTGGTACCGTAACAACGAGGATGCACAAGTTTTTCTTGCCTCCCGACAGACGCGCGTTCTGCAAACCCCCCACCGTCAGTTGCGACCATAGACAACGGGTGTGAAAGCAAGCTGTCGACATGCTCTTCGTGGAGACAATGATCGAGGACTAAAATTTCTGACCCACCATTTTTTAACACTTCCAAAATTGCTTCTTCGCTCGACACGCCCAACCCTTTTGCAATCTGACCAAATGTTTTCGAAACAACTCGCATGGGGTAGCTCGTCGAAGCCACAATCATATCTTGGTACCGGTGCTGCGTATCATGCAAATGCGCCAATACTTTTCTGTACTGCGTTGGATCAGCCAACGCTCGAAGCATTTCTTCGCGCCCACCCAAAGTAGCCCACGATGGCAAATAGGTGTACAGCGGTTTCCACGTTGTCGGGTACGGGTACACATCAAACGTAATATCCAACCCACGGTGTACAGCGTTTTCTATTTCGCTTAACACTTCTTCTAACTGGTGCCAATTTTGTTTGCCCCGAATTTTTAAATGCGAAATCTTGAGTCTGACTCCAGAGCGCTCTGCTATTTCCAACATTTCTCGCACTTCGCGCACCACACCCGAGCCTTCGCTTTTCAAATGTATGGAAAATAACGCGTCGTGCGATTGTGCCGAACGAGCAAGCTCAAACAGCTCCAGCTCGCTCACACTGGCTTCATGGGTATATGACAATCCACTGGAAACACCGAAAGCACCTTCATCTAAGGCGCGATGCAGTGCTGCGTTCAGTACTTCGCCTTCCTGTGGAGTCAACGTTCGCTGCGAGTCTAACAGCAACCCTCGACGCAGTGTGCTGTAGCCCACGAGACTTCCTACATTAATCCCAAAATGTGTTTTAGAAAAATGCTTCGCAAAATCTGCAAAGCTATCCCAGTTAAAATTACTCCCCGACAAAGCGTGCCACTTTTGAGACGAACGCAATGCTGCAGGGCTGAGCAACGGCGCCAAACTCGTCCCACACTGCCCCACCAGCGCGCTGGTGTATCCTTGGAGTACTAAACTGTCCAACCCTGGGGTATCAAACAAGTTCCAGAAGCTGTCACTATGATTTTGTACATCTACAAACCCAGGAGTGAGTACCAACCCTTCGGCTTCTACAACCTGCACTGCGCGAGCAGAAATATTTGGAGCGATCTGCACAATCTCCTCGCCACTCACAGCAACATCAGCCACAAAACTTGCTTGGCCGCTCCCATCAACCACTGTCGCTTTTTTTATTAAAAGGTCATACATA
>CAZZBG010000017.1:6096-14357 GCA_964652865.1 uncultured Candidatus Saccharibacteria bacterium | reverse complement strand
GCACTCATGCGCATAGCTTTTTCCAAATTTGCCAGCGCCCTGTTTCGGTTACCCGAAGCTTCATACGCTAAAGCAAGGTTGTAATACCTACTCGATTGACTGGAATCAAGCGCTAGTGACTTTTCGTAACAACGAATAGCTTCGGAATATACGCGTAAATTATACTGCGCATACCCTAAGCGAGCCCAGTATACCGCATTACCATACGCCTCTTGACCCAAGCTTTCCAAAAGCTTTCGCGCTTCAAAAAACTGCTTACGGTCCAAATACCCTTTTGCCAATTCCATCGACTGCTCAACTTGCGCCGCTAAAGCAGTAACGTCTGTCGATACCACTACGGGAGCTGTTCCAACAAAATCAGACTTTGGCGGCACTGGTACAATCTGCTCTGCTTGCGTAGGTGCATCTGTCTGTTTTACTTGCTCAGGCTGTTCTGTCTGTGCAGAAACAACCGGCTTTGCTCGTTTACTCGTAGGACGAGCTGCTGGAGCTGTAGGCGCTGGTGCTTTTGCTTGGTGAGAAGCAGAGATTTTAATAGCCGCTGTTTTGGCTCGCGTAGTTTTCTTGTTGACTCGCAGCAATTGCTGCATGCGCAAGCGAGAGCCCAGCGGATCGCGCAACCCTTTCGCTTCTAAAATAAACTGCCACAAGCTTCGCAGCTTTCCTTTTAGAACGAGTAAGATCCGTCCGCGATCAATACCGTTTGTTGGCACGGCGAGACCTTCTGCCAATTGCTTTTCAGCCTGTGGTAATTTTCGTGCGACTAAAAAGAGCAGCACGAGCACCGCAGCAAACAAAATAATGTTTGGAAGAACGTATGCAGACATAGCGCAAAAGCAATCCAAGATGTGTACGGCTACCGCTAGCCGTACACATCTTCCCACCTCACAATTTAATTCTGTATTAGTTTAGTTTCCAAGTACAAAACGAACAAAGCGACGCAACTGGATGTTCTCACCCATTTTAGATACGGACTGAGACATCATGTCTTGCACTTTAATACTACCATCTTTTACAAAAACTTGCTCCATCAAACAAACTTCTTCGTAAAACTTTTGCATACGACCAGACATCATTTTTTCTACAATGTCTGCTGGCTTTCCTTCTGTTTGATCCTTGTATATTTCTTGTTCACGAGCAATGACCTCTGCAGGGACATCAGCAATAGAAACATACAGTGGGTTTGCTGCTGCAATATGCAACGCTAAATCTTTTGCCAAATTCTTAAAGTCATCAGTGCGCGCAACGAAGTCAGTTTCGCAGTTTAGCTCCACAAGGACACCAATGCGGCCACCGTGGATATAACTTTCTATAACACCTTCATTCGCAACACGATCAGCTTTTTTAGTCAGCTTAATAGCGCCTTTTTTTCGCAAAAAATCTACTGCGGCATCCTTATCGTTATTGCTTTGTTCCAAAGCTTCTTTAACGTCCAATAATCCTGCACCAGTGAGCTCACGGAGCTCTTTTATAAGTTCGTTTGCCATATGTGTATGAAAGAACCCTACCACCCCGCCCTCTGGCAGAGCGGTAGGGTTGCTAATTTTTAAAAATATTACTCAGCTTTTGCTGCGGCTGCGGTTGGAGTAAAGCGAGATTTACCCTCTGCAATTGCCTCAGAAAGAGTGCTTGTAATTAACGCAACTGCTTTTGTTGCATCATCGTTACATGGTATTGCATAGTTGACCATGAGTGGGTCGCTATTGCTGTCGAGCAAACCAATCACGGGTACATTCATCTTACGAGCTTCGAGCACTGCAGTTTTATCATGGTTGATATCTGCAACAACAATTGCTTCAGGCATGCGACGAAGAGTCTTAATGCCTTCAAACAATTTTTCGAGCTTTACCATTTCACGTTCAATCAATAAACGTTCTTTTTTGGTGTACTGTACTTCCAATTGACCAGTAGCTTTCAGTTCTTCAAACTTTTCGAGCTTGCGAATAGTTTTTTGAATCGTGCGGAAATTAGTAAAGGTACCACCAAGCCAACGTGCAGTTACAAATGGCATACCACAAGCAAGTGCTGCTTGCTTCACGCTTTCTCTGGACTGGCGCTTGGTTCCAACAAACAGAATCGTGCCACCAGTCGCTGCTTTATCGGAGACAAAGCTTGCTGCCTTCAGAAGCGCAGTTCTGGTTTTGGCTAAATCTAAAATATGTATATTATTGCGAACAGTATAGATATACTGTTTCATTCGAGGGTTCCACCGACTGGTGGTGTGACCGAAATGAGCCCCGCTCTTCAGGAGCTCTAACAAAGTGACTTCTTTCATACTGCTTGTTTTCCTTTTATCTAACCGATTTGCCCCAAAAAATGGGGAGGACAACGAAACCGGCTGAAGTTAATAAGTAGAGCCTTACGCATATACTACTGCAAGAATACGAGAATATCAGACCTCTCAGCCCAAAACCCATAATTTGGAGTATTTTTATGACATAAAATTCTGCAGCTATTTTACCATCCCTTGACTAAAAAAGCAAGAAAACCTATACTATATTAGATATTTTTGGGAGCAGTATTGCACGCTCCCTCTAACCCAAACCCTATGAAATCCAGCATTCACCCAACATACCACCCAACCGCAACCGTGCACTGTGCTTCCTGCAGCACTACATGGCAGACCGGTTCAACTCAAGAAAAACTTGAAACTGAAATCTGCTCCAACTGCCACCCTTTTTACACTGGTAAGCAGAACCTCGTCGACACCGCCGGTACCGTCGAACGCTTCAAGAAAAAGCAGGAATCTGCTGCAAAGGCAAAAGCAGTTGTTACCGAAAAAAAGCCTCGCAAAGCACGCACACCAAAAGCATCCCTCTAGCTTTTTACGACATACAAACCACCCCAGCTCCGCTCATGCGGTAGGGTGGTTTTATGTTAGAATGGAACTATTCACCACAAAGCGAGTATCAAACGTAACCGCACACACTCATGAACCTAGGATTTCAAAAAATAGTAGACGAATACAACAGCCTCACCGAACAGCTCAGCTCTGCGAGTCCGGCTGATTTAGCGCGACTCGGCAAGCGACAAGCAGAAATCTCTCCTGTGTACGAAAAAATCACCAGACTCGCAAAAGTTGAAACAGAAATCTTGGAAAACCAAGAGCTCCAAACCAGCTCTGACGTGGAAATGCAGAACCTCGCCACAGCAGAAATAAAAACACTCGAGCACGAACGAGACGAGCTGACTGAAAGCATCGAAACCGACCTCCTCCCGAAAGATGCATACGATGACAAAAATGTTGTTGTCGAAATTCGAGCGGGTGCTGGTGGAGACGAAGCCACTCTATTTGCGGCAGAGCTTTTCCGAGCCTACAGTAAATTTTCAGAAACCAAACGCTGGAAAAGCCACATCGTCTCTTCATCTAAAAGTGATGTCGGCGGCTTTAAAGAAGTAATTTTCGAAATTACCCACAGTTCCAGCACCGAAGCTGGTCCATACAGCATTTTTAAATACGAATCAGGCGTACACCGTGTGCAGCGCGTCCCAGAAACAGAAAAAGCAGGTCGCGTACACACCTCTACCATTACTGTTGCCGTCCTCCCAGAGCTGGAAGAAACAGACTTCCAAATCGACCCCAAAGATTTAAAAATAGAAGCCACGACTTCTTCAGGACACGGTGGTCAGAGTGTGAACACTACATACTCTGCCATACGAATTGTGCACACCCCTACAGGGATTACCGCACAATGCCAAGACGAACGCAGTCAATCACAAAATAGAGAGAAAGCTCTCGCTGTTATTCGCGCCCGTGTCGCCGCTCACTATAAAGAAATCGAAGACAAGAAATTAAAAGATGCACGACAAAGCCAAATTGGCTCAGGCGACAGAAGCGAGAAAATCCGCACCTACAACTTCCCTCAAGACCGCGTTACTGACCACCGAATAAACGAGAACTTTAACCAAATCAATCTGATAATGGAAGGTAAGTTCGAACTTATCCTTGAAGCACTACAAAAAGCAGAACTCAAACTAAAAAAAGAAGCTTTACAAAGCTAAACCCGAATACCCACCCCAGCCCAATGCCTGCCACGCTCAAAACAATTTCCCAAGTCCAAAAGCAATTTCACGGGCTTGAAATAGACTTACTGCTTTCCGCGGCTTTAAAAGTACCGCAGGAGTTTTTGTATACCAATCCACATACAAAACTCACAGCAGTGCAGCATGATCGTATCGTTCGTTGGGTACATCGAAGAGCCAAAGGTGAGCCAATCGCCTACCTTGTCGGGTATAAATACTTTTACGGTTTACAGTTCAAAGTCAATAAAAATGTACTCATCCCCCGGCCAGAAACGGAATGGCTCGTAGAGCGAAGTCTTACAGTACTCAACACCCAGAAACCAGCGCACAGTCAGACAAAAAAACATGCAGCACGCGTCTTAGATATCGGCACCGGCTCTGGCTGTATCGCAATTAGCATCGCACACTCCGCAGCCTTTGGCCCTACACCCTTAGCCCTCGCCGTGACCGCTTCGGACGTTTCGGAAAAAGCTCTTACTGTCGCCAAGCGAAACGCGAAAGCCCACAAAACAGCAGTCACATTTGTACAAAGTGATTTGTTTAAAAATGTTCGCGGTAGATTTAACCTCATTACCGCCAACCTTCCATACGTACCACAAGGCATGTACGAACTACTCTTCCACAATCTGAAATACGAACCGAAGGTAGCTATCACCGACGGCGGAGAAGTATGGCATATATACCACCGATTCTTCCAAAGCCTCCCCTCCCACCTCACCCCTGGCGGCGTCGTACTTATGGAAATGGACGACGGGGCGAAAGCAGCCATGCAAACTATGGCAAAGCAACTCCTCCCCACGTTTAGCGTTAGGTTTATCAAAGACCTTGGCGGACTTTGGCGCTTCATAGAACTCCACGCCCCTCAATAAAACCCCCACAGTACACACAAAAAAATACCACCGCTCATGCGGTGGTATTTTCGTACACTTACAAATGTAGGTTTCAATATGCAGAATACTTACTCTGCTTTGTCTTCGGTCACTTCTGGCTTCACAACGCCTTCCACTTGCGTCACATCTTCTACAACAGGAGCAGAAAGTTCAGCTTCGAGGTCTCGAGGAGGTTGTACTTTTGCAACTACTTCAGAAGCATCAGTAATCAGCTCCACACCAGTAGGTAATGCAATATCGCCCACTGTTACAACGTCATCGAAGGTAGCAAGACCAGAAATATCTACAGTCAAATTGTGTGGCAAGTTACCTGGCAAACATTCAACTTCAATTTCGTTGAGCACCTTAACCAAAGTACCGCTCAAAGCTTTCACTGCGTGTGCTTCACCAACGTACTCCAAAGCAATCATGGTTTGCAACTTTTCGGTCATGCTCACTTCGTAGAAGTCTGCGTGGATTGGATTGTTGCGCAAAGCATGCTTTTGCACGTCGTGGATTAATACGTTGCGTACGCCAACACCCTCTATATCCAAAGAAATAATGGATGACTCACCCGCTTTACGTAATACTTTTTCAAATTCATTCGAAGAAACAGTTACATGCACGTTTGGCACGTTGTGTCCGTATACTTCTGCTGGCATCTGCCCTTTTGCACGCAACGCTTGTGCGGATTCACCGGCAGTACGAGATACAGCTTTCAATTCAACTTTTTCCATATTACTCAAAATTTAGCTTAATGCAGTTCTTGCAGCCGTGCTTGAATTGGCAGAAACAGAAGCAGAAAATAACAATAATCTACTAAAAACTATACTGCCACGGACCACTTTGTACTACACATTATAAAGAAACAGTGGTTTTTTTGCAATATTGACAAAATAGTTTTGCTATTTTGTAATAAAATATGCTCTGATCGCTATTTTTTAAAGGATTGCTTAATCGCTTTAATAAAATCCCCTTTAAACTGCCGCACTGCGCTATGGACTTGGAGTACGTCTTCCACGCTCAAAGGCTCTACATGACGAAATTTGTGCGTGTCAGACAAGGTTAAGTCGGTTACTGTTGCAGCAGAAACAATCTCTGGACCATTTAAACCAATGCTAAACATGACGCTCCCTTGGCATTTTTGGCAGTCAGAATGAATCAAGATGCGCCCCTGTCCCGTAGCTTCACTTTGGTCGCTTTCTACCACTTTCATAGTTTCCAAATTATACCGATACTGGCATATAGGACAACGTAAAATAAAGCCAAGCAAACCCAACACTTTTTTTAAATCAATATTTTTCATAAGAGAGGGAGACTAAACAGACAAAAAAACCGCTGCACAACAAGTACTCCTATTGTACTGGAAGGACTCTAAAACCGCAACGCACGAGACTGCCATGAAATATTATGCACTATCCCCAAAGCAAGCATAGTGACCAACAAGGAACTCCCCCCATAGGAAAGTAACGGCAATGGGATTCCGGTCACCGGTGCCATACCAATGTTCATTGCAATATTCACTGAAATTTGAAACAAAAATAAAAAGAATATCCCAAAACCTAAGTACCGACCAAGCTCATCACGCGAACGTTTTGCGACTACATAGATACGATAGAGCAATAACGCATATAAACCAACCACTACTGTTGACCCTACAAACCCAATCTCTTCTGCTGCTGTTGCAAAGATAAAGTCTGTTTGTCTTTCTGGCAAAAACCGAAGTTGACTCTGCAACCCCTTCCCGAGGCCCCTGCCAAATAACTGCCCACTTCCAACCGCAATAATAGCTTGCCGCACGTTATACCCCTTCCCCCGCGGGTCCAAATTCGGATCCAAAAAAGTCTCAAGCCGATTCCGTTGAAAGTCGAGTAACACAAACTCCCACACAAGTGCAATACATAAAATACCAACCCCTACCAATACAGCAATGCGCTTCTTACTAATCGGACTCACCAATAAAATTCCCGCCCAGACTGCCATAATAACCATACTCGACCCTAAGTCAGGCTCCACCAAAACTAAAATTGCTGGGATACCTGCAAGCGCCATTGTCAGGAGCACATTTTTCCATGCATTAATCTGTCCACGAAATAAGTAAAACCATCGTGACAGACCAATCACCACAACCAACTTTGCAAATTCAGCAGGTTGCAAACGGAAAAATCCTAAGTCAATCCACCGAGTCGAACCGCGAATGCTCCGCCCAAACACCAACACAAAAATCAATAGAAACAACAAGACAATATACGTCACTCGATTCACCTTGGCTAGCGTATGGTAGTTATAGGTGGCCATGAAAAACAACGCACACAAGCCAATACCAGAAAACAATAACTGTCGCCAAAAAATAGCCAGAGTCGGATTGGCAAGCGAGCTGGTATACATGAGGGTCAACCCTGAAGCGAGCAGCAACAAGGAAGCAAGCAACAATGGCCCATCGAAGAATTTAAAGATATTCAATATTTTCATAGCAACATACGCACCAAGATCTAGCGATTGGCAGTAACAAAATCTCCTTCTGGAGCCTGAAATTCACTCACTTGGATATTAGAGATATCTGTGACGTTGGTATACACAAATGGTACCACTCGAGCAATTGACCCCAATTGTTGCCCTGGCAAGCTAATGACGTATGCCCGCCGCTCTCGAGGAAGCAAGGAAAACTCAGTCCTATCTGCAACTGCAATTACTCGCCCAGACGCATCTTCTACCAAAAAGACCACCCGCGCTGCACCCAGCTTATACGCACTCGTATTAGTCAGAAACCCTTCCAATCGCACACCATCTGCCTCCGCAAAACGCGCTGGATCAGATGTAGTCACGACGACCTCTGGTACAAAAAACTTTTTCTGCCACCGAGTTGCACCAATGGTAACCGTACCCGTACTTGGAACTTCCGTAGTGGAAAATAGCGGCACGGTCACATAGACATCTTTCCCCGCCGCAACATACGATTGCCCCGAGGTTTGGTATACTTGTTTTTTCTGTGCCGAATAAAATGAGACACTAAACACAAACTGTGTCGCAGAAACAGCCAAGTTTGGATTAGACACCTTTGCATACGCGACATACCCACCATTCCGAGCTGGTAACACAGTCGCAGGACTCGCGACAAGCGGCTGTGGATCTTGGAAAGCCGGTCTTGACTCTATCTCATACCGCTCATAATACAAACCAAATGCATACGTAGCACCAACCCGCACCAGCCAATACGCTGGAAGCAAGAGGACAATGCACCCCGCCACCAGAACCCGTTGCCATACTGCAAAACCATACACCGCCTCTAGCACAGTCAGCCACACCAGCTGAATATTGTTTTTTGTCTCTTCTTTCAAGATTTGCATGTCTGTAGTATATCAAACCTTC
>CAZZBG010000017.1:0-5996 GCA_964652865.1 uncultured Candidatus Saccharibacteria bacterium | reverse complement strand
TTCGTACACCTCCACACCCACAGTCACTACAGCTTACTCGACGGGCTTTCCCGCATTGACCCCTTGGTAGCTCGAGTGAAAGAACTAAACATGCCCGCAATAGCACTGACCGACCATGGCGTCATGTACGGCGCGGTTGAATTTTACTACGCCTGCAAGCAAGCTGGTATACAAGCCCTTATCGGCATGGAAGCGTACATTGCCCCTCGCGGCATGGAAGACAAAGAAGGAAAAATTGATAGTGAATACTTCCACCTCACCCTCATCGCAAAAAATGATGCTGGGTATAAAAATTTAATGCTGCTTACAACCGAAGCGCATACCCGCGGCTTCTATTACAAGCCGAGAATTGACAAAGCATTTCTAAAAAAACACAGCGAGGGGCTCATCGCACTTTCGGGATGCCCTGGAGGAGAACTCCCCAAAGCTGTTGCGTCTGGTAGTGACGAACGAGTAGAAGAGGTCCTCAAGCAATACCTCGATATCTTCGGGCCAGAAAATTTCTTAATAGAAATCCAAAGAACCGATAGAGATTGCACACAAGGCGAAGGAAAGCAATTAGAAGAACGCCTCCAAAAACTGGTTGCACTCGCACGAAAGCACAGCCTCAGAATAGTTGCAACCGCAGATAGCCACTATATTCACGCAGATGACGCAGAAGCACAAGATGTTTTAGTTTGTATTGGCACCGGCAAAACCGTAGATGATATAAGCCGTCTCGATATGCGCGGCCACGACCTTTCGCTCAAGAGCCCAGAGGAAATGCAAGCACTCTTTGCAGACATACCAGAAGCAATAGAAAACACTCTCTGGGTCGCACAGCAATGCACATTGGAAATCTTACTGGACCAACGCTGGTTTGCAAAAGTAGAAATCCCAGAAGGTGAAACTAACGAAAGTTATTTGCGCATTCTTGTGCATGAGCATGCATTAAAAAAATACAACGGGAACATTCCGCCGGAAGCAGAAAAACGACTCGAGTACGAGTTAGACATCATTTGCAGTAAAGGGTATGCGCCATATTTCATTATGGTTGCAGATATTGTCCATGGCGCTCATTCACTTGGCGCTATTACTAACACTCGTGGCAGCGCCGCAGGAAGTCTGGTGGGGCATGTCTTGCAGATTGTAAACGTAGACCCGTTAGAATTCATTATTCCCTTTGAACGCTTCCTTACCAAACATCGTCCTTCCCCACCAGATATCGACCTCGACATTTCTGACACCCACCGTGACGCCACTATTGCGTGGATGACAGATCGGTACGGGCACGACAAAGTTGCGCAGATTATCACCTTCGGAACCATGAAGGCTCGCGCTGCGATGCGTGATGTTGGACGAGCGCTCGGTGTTCCTTATGGTAAGTGTGACCGCCTTGCAAAAATGGTACCTATTGGCAAGCAAGGGTTCGACATGACCATAGACACTGCCATAGAAATGAACCCCGAGCTGAAAGCAGCCTACAAAACAGACTCCGAAACCAGACAAATAATCGACATCGTAAAAAAGATCGAAGGGAGTTGTAGACACGCTTCAATTCACGCCGCGGGTATTGTGATTACCCCAACCGAGCTTACCGACTATTTACCATTGCAAAAAGAGCCAGATGGCGAACGCACTATTACCCAGTACGATATGTACTCGGTAGACGTTGGTGCGTCATCGTACGCTATTGGTGTTATTAAACTCGACTTGTTGGGTATTCGCAACTTGTCTATTTTGGTGGGCGCGTTAAAGTTGGTAGAACAACGTCACGGCACAAAAGTAGATATTTATAACTTACCCGCAGGGGACCCCAAAACATACGCCCTCCTCTCCGCTGGGCATACCTTTGGTGTGTTTCAACTTGGTTCGTCTGGTATGACTCGCTACTTAAAGGAACTGAAGCCAGAAACAATTTTCGACATCATGGCAATGATTGCGCTGTACCGTCCAGGACCGTTGCAGTTTATTCCAGAGTTTATTGCGCGCAAACATAACCCAAGCCTTATTACCTATTTAGACCCAGCTCTCGAACACATCCTTGCTCGAAGCTACGGTATTTTGGTGTACCAAGACGACTTACTACAAATGGCTCACGACCTTGCAGGGTACACGTGGGAAGAGCTGGACAAGTTCCGTAAGGCGGTTGGTAAAAAGATTCCAGAAGAAATGGCAAAGCAGCGCACTAAGTTCATAGAAGGCTGTATGAAAGTCCAAGGCTGGACCAGAGAAAAAAGTGAGCAGGTCTGGAGCTGGATTGAGCCATTCGCTGCGTACGGCTTTAACAAAGGCCACTCCGCCAGCTACAGCGTAGTGTCGTACCAAACTGCGTACATGAAAGCCAACTACACTGTAGAGTTCATGGCTGCACTCATGACCGCTGAAAGTGGAGATGAAACAAAAATCTACGCAGCTGTAGAAGAGTGTAAAGCCATGGGTATTGCTGTGCTCCCCCCAGACGTCACCGAAAGCAGGGACGACTTTACTGTAGTGAACGATACAACTATCCGGTTTGGTCTGAACGCAATCAAAAACCTTGGTGGGGATGTTGTCGAAAGCATCAAGCAAGCACAGGCAGAACACAAGCCAATGGACACCTTAGAGAACTTCCTTCTCTCATGCTTTACCAAAAACTTCAACAAACGTTCTTGGGAAGCACTGGTCAAAGGTGGCGCCGTCGATCGGTACGGCGAACGAGGTATGCTACTCGCCAATACCGAAGCGGTATTAGAATTTGCCCGAGGCCGCAACAAAGAAGAGCAAGAAGCTGGTAACTCACTCTTTGGTACATCACTCCCCTTTAGTAAACTCCGCTTGAAAGACGCAGAACCCGCCTCCCAAGAAGAACTCTTACAGTGGGAAAAGAGTCATTTAGGCATGTACGTTACCAGCCATCCACTGGAGCAATACAAACAAGTCCTATCCGGGTTTAGACCCTTGCGAGAGTTTTCAGCAGAACAAGAAGGACAAACGGTCACCGTTGCCGGCCTTATAGCAAAACTGAAACGAACCCTCACCAAAAAGAATGACGCCATGGCGTTCCTGACCTTAGAAGATATCACTGCCCATGTTGAAGTACTCGTCTTCCCCAAACTCATGCCAGACGTCGTGCACCTACTCAATGTAGACACCGTCATAGAAGTCAGTGGGAGACTCAACGAGCGTGAAGGAGAAATCACCATCATTGCAGACTCCATCAAACCCCTTCCGAGCGACAACACATACCTCACGGCTTTGGGCGATATAGAGAAAACAAAGGAAGTAGTCATTCACATGAACCAACGAGCTACCCCTTCTGCCCTGGAAGCGATCAAGCAGGTACTCGAACAAAACCCAGGGCACGCCCCAGTTTTCCTAAATCTTGGTACTGGGTTGGATAGTAAAAAAATTAAAACCAAAACCCAAGTCCGTATTTCTCAAAGTCTTATGGAGCAACTGCGCAGAATCCCCGAAGTAGTCCAAATTTCAGGCGCCTAAACTCTTTCGGCAAGCAGCTATTGGGCTGCTTGCCGTTTTTTCTATTCCGGTTTATACTCAGTGTAGTATTTCAAGCGGTGACCAGCCTACCAACCTGCGAGCTTGAACAAACTAAATAAAAAGTTTCCTCTCCAGCAGAGGAAAAGACTGGGACGGAACCGTTCAAATTTTGAACCCCAGATCATTTGCAACAAACATTTGTTTGCTGTAGGCGATCTGGGGTTTTGCATTTCTCCTTCCCTGTTAAGGGAAGGTGGACCCGCCTGAGCGGGGACGGAAAGGTAAAGTATGTATGAAATTAATAACAAAGCATATCTAAAGACCAAGCGGCTTGAACTTCGCAAACACCTAACACCTGCAGAGGCTAAACTTTGGAAAGAACTCCAACATCAAAAGCTTGGAACAAAATTTCGCAGGCAACATAGTGTACAGAACTACATTCTAGACTTTTACTCTCCAACAATAAAACTAGCAATAGAGTTAGACGGCTCTCCACACGATACCGAAACAGGATATGCAAAAGACCAGACAAGGGACCTCGAACTGAATAAGCTAGGTATTAAAACACTCAGGTTCCAGAATAAAGATGTTTACACCAACTTAGAAGGAGTTATCTTAGAAATTAAAAAGTATATTAACAATTAGCACCTACAGAAATAACCCTTCCGTCCGGCCTAACGACCGGACACCTTCCCTTAACAGGGAAGGAAACAAGCCTTCTTTTCTAATTACTTATTACTAACACTACTTATATGTCCCCCGAAGAACTCCAAAACATTCGCCACTCACTCGCCCACTTGTTAGCAGCTGCAGTCATGCAACTCTACCCTGACACAAAGCGAACGATTGGCCCTGCTATAGACAACGGTTTTTACTTTGACTTTGAATTCGCAAAGCCAATCAACGACGAAGATTTACCGAAAATAGAAGCTAAGATGCGAGAAATCCTCCCTACGTGGAGTACTTTTGAACGCTCAGAACTAACCGCCGAAGAAGCAAAAAAAGAATACCCAGAAAACCCTTACAAACACGAATTGATTGAAGAGTTTACTGCAGACGGCTCAAAAGTAAGCTTCTATAAGTCCGGTGAATATTGGGACCTGTGTCGAGGCGGGCACGCAGAAAACATGCAAACCATTGACCCTGAAAGCTTTAAACTTACTAAAGTAGCAGGCGCATATTGGCGTGGCGACGAAAAAAATAAAATGCTCACCCGCATCTACGGCTTAGCATTTGCCACAAAAGCAGAACTCGACGCACACGTAACAGCACTAGAAGAAGCCAAGAAGCGTGACCATAAAATACTCGGTCCACAATTAGATTTATTTGTATTTTCCGAACTTGTAGGCGCAGGACTCCCCTTGTGGACACCGAAAGGAACCATGCTCCGCACCCTACTCGACGACTATGTCTGGTCACTCAGAAAACGTGTTGGATATATGAAAGTAGAAATCCCGCACATTACCAAAAAGGATCTCTACGAAAAGTCCGGACACTGGAGCAAGTTTGCAGATGAGCTCATGCGCATCAAAACCCGCGAAGGTCACGAATTTGCCATGAAGCCAATGAACTGCCCGCACCACACGCAGATCTTTGCACGAAGAGCATGGAGCTACCGTGACATGCCCCAACGATACTGCAACACAACCATGTGCTACCGAGACGAGCAATCTGGTGAGCTTGCTGGGCTTTCCAGAGTCCGTGCCTTTGCGCAGGACGATGCACACGTCTTCGCTCGCTTCGACCAAGCAAAAGAAGAGCTCGCTCGCGTGTGGGATATTGTACAAGAGTTCTACCACACATTTGGATTCCAACTGCGTGTACGCCTGTCTATGCACGACCCAGCAGAAATGGAAAAATACTTGGGTGAAGTAAGCATGTGGGAAAAAGCAGAATCAATCCTGCGAGAACTTGCAGCAGAAAAAGAAACTGAAACATTTGACGGTATTGGAGAAGCCGCATTTTATGGGCCAAAGTTAGACTTTATGGCAAAAGACTCCATTGGTCGAGATTGGCAAGTAGCCACGATTCAACTCGACATGAACATGCCAGGAAGATTCGGCCTAGAGTTTACCAACAGCGAAGGGAAAAAAGAAACTCCAGTCATGATTCACGCTGCTATTATGGGCTCCATCGAACGATTCTTGTCCGTACTCATAGAGCACTACGCAGGCAACTTCCCTCTTTGGCTTTCTCCAGTACAACTCATGCTTTTACCGATTTCCGAACACCAAATAGAATTTACAGAGAAACTAAAGCAAGAAATCGAAGCACAGATTCCAGATATTCGCATTGAACTCGATGTGCGCAGTGAATCTATTGGCAAGAAAATCCGCGAAGCCAGTGCAAGCAAAGCTCCGTATATCGCGGTACTAGGCGCCAAAGAAATCGAAGCTGGCACACTGAGCGTGAGAGCGCGTGGTGGTGAAGACTTAGGCAGTATTACAATTTCACAGTTCATAGAAAAACTACAAACAGAAATCAGAAACAAGGCATAAAAAAACGTGGGCACTAGCCCACGTTTTTATTTAATCCAT
>CAZZBG010000016.1:7064-14902 GCA_964652865.1 uncultured Candidatus Saccharibacteria bacterium | reverse complement strand
TTGGAAATTGTGACGCACCCAGTTATTGAATCTGCTGAAGAGGCTCGGAAATACTTGGAAGAACTCCAGCGTATTGCTCGTTATGTAGGCGCAAGTGACGCAGATATGGAAAAAGGTAGTATGCGTTGTGAGCCAAGCATTTCGGTGCGCTTGCCAGACGAACAAGGGTTGCCGCCATATAAATGTGAAGTAAAGAACATTAACTCATTTAAATTTGTAGAGCAGGCGATTACGTACGAAATTGCGCGCCAATCGGAAATGCGTCTGCGCGGGGAAACTCCTAAGCAGGTGACCATGGGTTGGAACGAAAAATTAAACCAGACAGTTGAGCAGCGAAGCAAAGAAGAGGCGAATGATTACCGGTATTTACCAGAGCCAGATTTGCCTCCACTGCAGTTTACCGCAGCGTACGTAGAGGAAATTCGTCGGTCGCTTCCGGAGTTGCCAAATGCCAAGCGGGTGCGGTTTCGTGAGGAGTACGCTTTGCCAGAAGCGGACATAGAAAACTTGTTGAACTGGAAAGAATTGGCATTCTTTTTTGAAGATGTTGTGAGCGAGTTAGATGCGTGGATTCTTTCTGAACAGGAAGGCGGGAAAGCAGTCAGTAGTAAGGAAAAGTTAGTAAAGCTTGCAGCGAACTGGTGTTTGCAGGATTTTTCTGCCGCACTCAATAGCACGCACATCGCTCCAGCAGACTCTCGTGTCACAGCAGAAAACTTAGCAGAGTTAGTCAAACTTATTGACTCGGGTGTTATTTCTTCTGCTGCTGCAAAGCAGGTGTTCAAGAAAATGCTCGAAACTGGAGGCGATCCAAGTGAGCTCGTGAAAGACTTGGGACTCGAACAGGTGAGTGATACGGCAGCAATAGAAGCAGCAATAGTTGCTGTATTGCAAGAAAATGCGAAAGCAGCAGAAGATTATAAAAATGGTAATGAGCGCGCATTTGGAGCGCTGGTTGGTGGGGTTATGAAGAAAATGCAAGGCAAAGCTAACCCAAGCGTGATAAACGAAATTTTAAAGCAGAAGTTGCAATCGTAGTAAGTATTTCTGATAAGAACATTTTTGATGGGCACCATCTGCAGCAGCTGCAGATGGTGCCCATCTGTGTTTGCAGCCGTGGTGGTACTTATATGTATATGTGGATATGAAAACAGTTACGAACACAATTTCCGAAAAGCTATTTCTGGGCGGCCTACCCGAAGGCTTTTTGTTTGGTGCGGGGGTGAGTGGGCACCAAGTAGAAGGAGGTAATGTGCACAGCGACTGGTGGTACGCGGAGCAGCAGGGTCAGTTGCCAGTTTCGGGTGTGGCAGCAGATTTTTACAACAGATACGAAACAGATTTTGCACTGGCGGCACAGATGGGGTTTAATGTCTTTCGCATTGCCATTGAATGGTCACGCATAGAGCCAGAAGAGGGGAAGATTGATATGGAATCTGTAGAGCACTATCGACGTATGTTGCAAAGCATAAAGCGGCACGGGCTCGTACGCATGGTGACGTTACAGCATTTTACGTTGCCACAATGGGTGGCAGCAAAGGGTGGTTGGGAAAACCCAGATATTGCGAGGTGGCTTGGTACCTATGCGGGAGTAGTTGCAGAATTGCTTGGCGAAGAAATTGATATTTTCTTTACTATAAACGAACCAGAAGTGGTACTGCTTATGAGCTACGTTCGTGGTTTGCACCCACCATTTAAAAAGAACGTGTTCTTGGTGCCACGAGTATTGCGGAATATTTTAGCTTCTCACCGTTCCATGTACGAGCAGGTAAAGAAGCGTCTTCCGAGCGCCCAAGTTGGCATTGTGAAAAACAATGTGTTTTACGAACCGTATTACAGTACTGTGTTCGACAGGGCTGTGGTGCGGGCTTTGAGTTACGTGGGTAATGAATATATTTTAGAAAAGATTCTGGACCACTTAGACATAATTGGGCTCAACTATTACTTTTTTGATTCGGTGTCTGTACGTGGGCGAACTACTAAGAAAGCGTGCAAAAATGACATGGGCTGGAGAACGTATCCTAAAGGGTTGTATTATCTATTAAAACAAATTGGGAAATATAAAAAACCAATTTACATTACCGAAAATGGGATTGCCAATGCGCGTGATGACATGCGCCAAAGGTTTATTGCAGAGCACGTACACTGGGCGCTGCAAGCACGGAAAGAAGGGGTGGATGTGCGTGGGTACGTGTACTGGTCGTTTCTAGACACATACGAATGGCACGATGGGTATGGGTTAAAGTTCGGGTTGGTAGAAGTGAATTTTGAAACGCAAATGAGGCGACGTCGTAACGTCTAACGTCTTAAGGTCTTCACGCCAGAATAGAAATTAGGAGAACAACTCAAAAATCAAAAGTTAAAACGCAAAACTACAACTATAAACTCAAAACTGAATTGCATCGTAGTTTACAGTTATGACTTGAAGTTTTGACTTCTACGTTTTGACTTTGGAGTTAAACTTATATTTGTTTGGATTTTTGATATTGGGATTTGTTTGTTATTTCGTGCTTGTGATGTGGTGCTTAGAGTTTAGATGGGCACCATCTAAACATTCGGATTTAGATGGTGCCCATCTAAACGGGGTTGAAAATTTGTGGGACTGTGGCATACTGTACCAGTTGTGCTGGTTAACGCAGCGTTAACGGTTAGTGCAACAAGTTTGTTTACGGTTCGATTTGCCACAGGAGGAATGTATGGCAAAGATTATTTTGTGTATGGTAGTTTTTGGTTTTGGGATTTGTAGCTGCTCCTTGCTGAAACAACAAACCCAAGAGCGTGCGCGTTCTTTCGCCGTAGTCCCACAAAGGCAAAGTGCGCCATTGATAGTAACGCCAAAACATGTGCCTAAGCCAAGCCCGACGCCCATCTGTAAGAATGAGAACCAAATTTGGATCAATGGCGAATTGACTCAGAAGGGGCATTTATTTGTGTATAGCACGGAACGGCTGTTGCCTATCGATGAACTATTCATCAAAAACGAAAGTATTGCGCTACTAAAGTGTCCGAAAAATGCAGGAGTATCTTGTAGGTGGGCTGAGTTTACAACGTGTCTGACCGCAGAGGATTTTGAGGTGCGTATCAAGGGTACGCGGTATTGGTTTAGTGGGTTTGGCCTCGAGGGGCGAAAGGAGTATCTTTGCTCACAATGAATACGTTGACAATAGTCAGTTTAAATCTCTGGTAAATAGCACTACGGTGTGCTTTCGATCAGAGATTTTTGTATAAAAAAGGCAGCACTGGTTAAGGTGCTGCTTGCCCCACTGAGGGGGTGAATGTGATACCGCTTAGCGACATGGGTTTGCCAATATCGCTTCGGGGATATCTTCTAAATATGCTGAGATTTTTCTGCCGGCACTGTTGTAGTACCAGTTTGTTCCAGCATAGCTTCCATCGAAGCATAATTTTTTACCAGATGCTGGTACTGTTATTTTGGGTGTGGCCATAGGTTGGGCGTCGGCTCCCTTACTATTCGCTGGGAAGGCCTCATCCAAACGTCTGTTGAATTCCTCGTCACTGATGGCGCCTGCAACGCGGGGTTTGGGTGTTGGTGTTTGGCTTGGTCTAGGCGTAGCCGTAGCTTGCGCTCTGGCTCCGTCATTCCGCTCGCTAGCTTCACTGGCGAAATAGCTTTGCCAGTTGGGCGTGCCATAGTAGACGCTCAGACCTACCAATAGTAGGAGAGCGCTGGTTGCTACTATTGGGCCGCTTACCCCAATCCTTTCAGAAAGGCTCGGGCTTCCAAAATTATCAACCACCTCCCCTTCGCCATCAGGGTTTGAATGGCTTCTCATAGACGAGATTTTAACTCTTGTTTTTTCATAGCCAACAAATCCTAGGACCACTCCAATTATCACCCAAGTGGTTACGGCAAGTGCGCCCATACCAGTGAGAAATGCTGCACCGAAGTGCCCAGTTTGGGTTGCAATGGAAATGCCCTTGACCCAAAAGGTTGATAGGTCCAGGATCGTGCACCAAGCACTGCCTATCTTTATTTCGTCGTTGCTCAGACCATTTCTGGCAAGTAGTGCAATTAGACTAATTTTGCAAAAGGCGCCTACTATCAAGGCAATTTGCAAATTTGACTCTAACACAATTTTTGCGTTTGCAATAAACAAAGATGGCCGTGTCACGCCTAAGTAGATGAGCGCAGCTATTATTGCTACTGAGGCCCATATTATCGCTTTTCCGATATCGGCAGCAGTCTGTCTGAGGCCGGGAAAAGTGTAAATGGAGAACAGGAACAGAATAGTTGCCGGTATGGCAAAGAAATCAACTGGAATGTTGATATTCATAGTTTAATCCTCCGTAGGTTTTTGTAGGTTTTGTTTTTTTAGTGAGCACCTGGGCGCCATTCGGGGCGTCGATTTCGTGTGCTCACCAATCTTTCATTGCGTTGTTCGGCACGTGCCTTTCGCCTCTTTGCCGTGATTTTTGCTAATTTCTTTTTTCGTTTTATTGAAGTTGCTTTTGCTGTAGCGCGCCACACCACTGTACTGAGTCGTGCCCGCTCTGTTGGGGTGGCTAAGACTCTATGGCCTTTTGGCCGGAGAGCGTGAGTATTTTTCTTTGTCTGCTTAGGCTGTACGGCTATTGAAAGCAGCCACAGGATCAAAGCAGACAGCAGAGCAAAAATTGCTAATCCCATGGATATATCCTTTCTTGGCATGGGGAGTTTTTGCTGAGGTGTATGCAGGTTTACTTTCGTAAAGTCTGCATACAGAAAATAGTTGCACCGGTGTGCAACTATTTATTTTGGCATTTTTAGGAGTATTTGTCAATGTTTCGGCAAATAAACCACTTTTTAAGCTATATTTTTGTGCTTTGTTCGTACTTTTTGAACCATGTTTGCTGCCGTTTGGCGTAGTGTTTGATTTGGGTGAGCAGCTCTTGGAAAAAAGCTGAATCAAGGAATAACTGAGCAATGGCTTGGTCTGGTTGGTGTTCTTGGTGTGGTCTACCGCGCCCAACCCCTCCTATTCTAGGAGGGGAGGCAATACTTTGGGCTTGGAGAAAGCGAGAGGTATGGCGGTACTCTAGCCCTAAGTCTTCCATGCGTTGCCACGAAACGCCTTGTGCGTGTAGTTGTGCTACTTCTTCGAGCATGCCTTGCTCTACTCGTTCGCGAAGTCGTGCTTCTATTTTTGTGTAGAGCTCTGCTCTTGGCGGGTTCAGGTAGTGTACAGCTACTTTGAGTTCTATCTCGCCATGCTTATATGTTTCTATGTTTGCATGCTTACTTGTTTTCGGTACCGGCTTGCCAGTCTCGTGGATAATTTCTAGCGCGCGAATGAGTCGGCGTGGGTTGTGCGGGTCAATGTGTGCTGCACGCTCTGGATCTTGGTTTTGCAGGAGTGCAAACAATTCTTCGGTGGATTTAGTTCCTAACTCTTTGCGAAGCTTCGGGTTTGGTTTTGCTTCTGGGAGTGTTTGGGAAAACAATACCGCGTCTATGTATTGACCAGTGCCGCCACAAAGAATTGGGGTTTTCCCGCGAGCGACAATGTCTGCAATGGCTTGTTCTGCATCGCGCTTGAAATTCGCAACTGTGTACTGGTAGTTGGGGTCAACAAAGTCTATGCAGTGGTGTGGGATGTCTTTGTAAACGTAAAGAGAATTTTCAATTTTTATTTTCCAATTTTCTTCTGACGTGAAGACCTTAAGACGTGAAGACTTTCGACTAGGTGGTTCTGTAGATTGCTTCGTCACAAAGCTTCCTCGCAATGACAAATTAGAGAAAGCTTGCCTCCACAATGACAAATTTGAGAGCGCTTGCCTCCACAATGACAAATTTGAGAGCGCTTGCCTTTGCGATGACAAATTAGATAGGGTCTCCCACGCTCCTTCCACCTTACCGCTGCCAATATCAAGCCCGCGGTAGACTTGGCGGGAGTCTGCCGAAATAATTTCACCGTTCAGCTGGCTTGCGAGCGTGACGGCGTATTCACTTTTTCCACTGGCTGTAGGGCCAATGACGACATGGAGGGTGGGAGAACTCATATAGTGTGCCTATGGTACAATAAGTATATAGATATTATTGGTAAAAATACAGATACTGTCTGTGTTTTCCATTGGGCTACACAACATGAAAACCAAAAAAATAATCCCTGCGGTTATCGTACTGTGTGTGGTTTTGGGTGCGGTCGTGTTGGTGCTCACGCGACCCATGACGAGTACTGCGCCCGAGCGGGTAGAAGTTGTACCTACTCCGACAGTGAAAACTACTTTGGGGCAACCTACACCAAAAGTGACTGCTACTCCAGTACCTACTCCAACTCCCACCCCAACGGAAAAAGTAGTGACTGGAACGTTTACTGCAGAAGAAGAACAGCTGGGTGTTGATACCCAAGTGTTTGCGGTTGAGTACAATGGACTGAACTTTACTCCAAAACAGGTTCGCGTCCGTGTGGGTGATATCGTTATTTTTCGGAATAGTTCAGACAAGCCTTTCCAACCAAAAAGTGTAGAGTATCCAGCTTTTGCTGCGCCAGCGCCTGTGGCTTCTGGTGGAGAATTTCAATTTACCTTTCAAAAAGCTGGGGTGTGGTCGTATGTAGACATGCTGCAGTCAAGCAGTACCGGCACTATCGAAGTGAGGGAGTAACTTATATGCAAGAATATGCATGGCAAACAATTGGGCATACAGCAATAAAACAGCGATTCGAACAAGGGCTGCGTGCGGCTAATTTTCCACAAGCTGTACTCTGTATTGGACCTTCTGGAGTGGGAAAGGCTACTCTGGTGCACGAAGTGGCTCGCTTTTTGGGAGCAGAAACGCATAGTGTATTAGAGTTCGACGTTGCCGCTGGGAATATTGAATCGTTTCGAGATTTTCTGACAGCGACTACCTATTTACCAGCAGGGGCTCGTGCGCAAGTGGTGGTGTTGCAGCACGCAGAATTACTCACTGCGGTAATGGCAAATACACTCTTGAAGACGCTGGAAGAACCTCCGCAGCATACGTACTTTTTCTTGCTGAGCGCAGAGAATAATGTACTGCCTACTATCCGGTCTCGGTGCGCAACTTTCTATTTTGGTAATCTTTCGACAGAAGACGGACAGCAAGTTGTCGCACTGCATGGTGGCGCACCGGTGGGCTTCGAGGGGTTGCTCAGTCCTGGAGAGTTGTTGGCACGAGTTGTGGCAGGTACAACCGACGCACTGGAACAGTGGAAAAAAGAATGGGATACACTGGTTCATGCTGATGATTTTGTGCGACTCTTGGTCTCCCAGCAGTTAGCAGGAGAAGAAGTTCCAGTACTGCAAGAAAAATTCACCTTTTGGCTGCGCTTGCAGCGAATGGCATTGCATGGTCCAGAAGCGGCACACCGATTGTCCGTTTTGGCAGAGGGGTTGCAGCGTTTAAAAGCAAATGCAAATAGAAAATTAGTGTGTGAGTATGTATGTCTCCATGTATAAAACAAATATGTTTATAAGAGCAAAAAAAATTAGTATTGTTGCGAGTATGTGTTTGTTGGCCGCGGGGTGTGCAAGCCCATTTGCTACCGGCAGTGCTGGTGCCGGGGTTGCCAAGACGACTAATGGAGGCAACGACTGGGTGTTCAGTAATAAAGCAACGTTGCCGAGTACTGCCAAAAAGAAAGCTAAGCAGACTGATTCTCCCTTGGCTTCGGGGAGTGTGTTTTCCTTGCGTTTTGCTCCTGACAACACAAAAAAACTATACGCAGCAACGCAAACAAACGGGGTATTCCTTACCGATAATGCGGCAGATTCATGGAGTCAGATTTTGTCCGACTTTGCTGCGTACGACATGGTTATAGATCCAACCAACCCTGAGCGCATGTTTGTAGCTGGTAGAGCACAGAATCAAGCAAAAG
>CAZZBG010000016.1:0-6964 GCA_964652865.1 uncultured Candidatus Saccharibacteria bacterium | reverse complement strand
CCAACCAACCCTGAGCGCATGTTTGTAGCTGGTAGAGCACAGAATCAAGCAAAAGTGTTAGTGAGTGAAAATGGCGGTAAGTCGTGGGAGTCAGTCTATACCGATGCTGCGGTCGGCAATATTGCTCGAAGTATTGCTATTGATCCTGCCGATTCCAAGACGCTGGTAGTTGGTACAACTGCGGGGAATTTGTTGTTAAGTCGCGACGCGGGAACGTCGTGGTCGTTGCTGCAGAATTTTCAAGATCAAGTCACACAGCTTGTCTGGCACAAGAATCGCACGCTGTTTATTTTAACCAAATCCAAAGGGTTGTATAAAAGCACAGACCGAGCCACTACCATCGAGAGTATCTCCAAGCCACTTCTCGATTTTAGCGAGTGGCAGAAACGTTTGCGTGAACTGAACCCGCTCCAAGACGACACTACAGTGGCAGAAATAGAAATACCTACACAACCAACGAATACGTTCTACAAGTTGGCCGTCGGGGATAACCCTGCACAGATTTTCGTGGGGGCAAACAATGGGTTATTCTCTAGTACTGACGGTGGAGGGAATTGGCAATATATGAAGCTGCCTATCCGGAGCGCAGATGCGACTGAAGTGAGGGGGCTTGCTTTGGGTAGTGAATCTGGTGTGGTGTTTGCTTCTGTGGGGAATACTCTTTATAAAACCACAAATGCGGGCAGCTCGTGGCAAGTAACTGCTATTGCCACAAGTGCCACTATCAACTATATTTTAGTAGACTCAGCGCTCCCTTCCGTGGCGTATATGGGGTTTATTGGTACGCGGTAAGCGCACACATTTAGTTTAAGTAGATTTTAGAACCATGAATGATTCTTCCTTAGTAGAACACAAAGCACAATTTGAAAAAACACTCGAACACTTACACGAAGACTTGGTTGGGATTCGGACAGGCCGTGCGAACCCAGCTCTGCTGAGCAGTGTGGTGGTAGAAGCATATGGTACCATGCAGCCTATTGGGCAGGTAGCAAGTATTTCTGTGTCAGATAGCAAAACGTTGGTGGTAACACCGTGGGATAAAGGCTTGTTGCCAGCAATCGACAAAGCGATTGGTGCAGCCAATTTAGGTTTGAACCCGTCGAGTGATGGACAGCTACTGCGTATTACCTTGCCATCACTTACGGAGCAGCGTCGTAAGGAGTTGGTAAAAGTGGTTGGCCAGTTAGCAGAAAAAGCACGCATAGGTATTCGTAACGTACGCGAAGATATTTTGAAAGCAGCGAAGCGCGCAGAAGCGGATGGCGCTGCAACCAAAGATGATGTAGCAGCTTTGCAAAAGAAAGTGCAAGATTTAGTCGACGGCTACAACGCGCAAATTAAGCACATTGTAGAAGAGAAAGAAAAAGAAGTAATGACCGTATAGACCACAGATACACAGATGGCACAGATATTTCATTCCGTTCTGCATCTGTGTTATCCGCGTGATCTGTGAATCCGTGGTTTTGTAAAATATGTTTACTATTTTAATTTTTATTGCTGTTCTGGGGTTGCTGGTGTTCGTGCATGAGCTCGGGCATTTTTTGGTAGCCAAGCGAAGTGGGATGCAGGTAGATGAGTTTGGTTTTGGATTCCCCCCTCGAGTGATTGGCTTTTACACCGGACCAAACGGGAAAAAAGTAGTCTTTGGCCCAAAGACTCCTACCGATGCTCGTGGTACGGTGTACTCTTTGAACGCGATCCCGCTGGGTGGATTTGTAAAGATTGTCGGAGAGAATAACGACGAACCAGATAACCCAAATAGTTTTTCAAAAAAGTCGTTCTTTGCTCGATTAGCAACGTTACTAGCTGGGGTAACCATGAATGTGGTGTTGGCATGGGCGCTCCTTACCATTGTTTTGTTTGTTGGCGTACCAACAGTGTTCGATGCCGAAACAACGCTCCCTGCTGGTGCGCACATGACTACGCCGAAAGTGACGATTGTAGAGGTGAAACCAGAATCGCCCGCAGCTCGCGCTGGTTTGCAGGTTGGGGATGTTGTGGTGAAACTCGATGAAGCGGGGGTAAGCTCAGTACGCGAGATACAAGAATATATTCTGCCTCGCAAGGGCTCTACGATACAATTTTCTATAGAGCGAGGGGACGCTCCGCTACAAATAGCGGTTGCATCGCTTGCAGAGCCGCCTACGGGTGAAGGCCCGACAGGGATTGCGCTCGGTACAGTGGGGAAACTTTCGTACCCGTGGTATAAAGCGCCCGTTGTCGCACTTTCTTTTACTGGCACACAACTCTGGGCAATTGTAGAAGGACTCGGTCAGATGGTGAGTGGTGGGGTTGAATTGTCACAAGTCGGTGGACCAGTTAAAATTGCGCAGCTTACGGGGCAGGCCAGTCGGCTGGGGTTTGTGTATCTACTCCAATTCGCAGCATTTCTCTCTCTGAATTTGGCGGTTTTGAATGCGCTCCCTATTCCTGCGCTTGATGGAGGAAGGGTGCTGTTCTTGTTGATCGAGAAGATCCGCAGGAAGCCAAACAACCCGCAGTTGGAACAAACAGTGAACGTGGTAGGGTTTTTAGCACTGTTGCTCCTTATGGTGGTGGTCACGGTAAACGATTTTAATGGCTTTAGTTTTGTTGGGCGGTTGTTAGGGAAGTAAAATTTTATTAACCTCAGATACACAGATATCACTGATAGCGCAGAAGTAAAAGCTGTTCTGTTCGTGCAATCTGTGTAATCTGTGCATCTGTGGATATTTTATGAGACAATCAAAACTTTTTTTAAAAACAAGCAAAACAACTTCCACCGATGAACCCACGGTGAATGGCCGTTTGCTTGAACAAGCAGGATACGTCAATAAGTTAATGGCAGGTGTATACAGTTACTTACCGCTTGGCTTGCGAGTTCTGCAAAAAATTTCTGCAATTGTACGTACTGAAATGGATGCAGTGGGTGGACAGGAAGTGCTTATGGCAATGTTGCACCCAAAAGAAGTGTGGGAGACTACTGGCGGATGGAAGTCTATTGATGTGCTATTTAAGATACATTCTCGCACAGAGCGAGAGTACGCTTTAGGACAAAGTGAAGAAGAAGTGGTAACGCCACTGGTCCTGAGCCGTGTCCAGTCGTATAAAGATTTGCCTTTGGCTGTATACCAAATACATTGGAAGTTCCGAGATGAGCTACGAGCAAAGTCCGGTTTGCTGAGGGGACGTGAGTTTTTGATGAAAGACATGTACAGCTTTCACGCAACGCAAGCTGATTTTGACCGGTTTTATGCAGAAGTAAAACAAGCCTATTTTCGCGTATACGAAAAGGCAGGCTTAGTGGCAAAAGCCACCGAAGCTTCTGGTGGGAGCTTTAGCCAGAAAATCTCTTACGAGTTTATGGTGCTCACCGATGCAGGTGAAGACGATATCCTGTACTGTGGTGTGTGTGATTTTTGTGTCAACACAGAAATTTCTGAACTTACCGAAGGCGCTGCGTGTCCACGGACGTGTGGTGGTGTTTTGGCGCGTGCTAAGGCTTCTGAAGTTGGCAACGTGTTCGATCTCGGTCAGAAGTATGGTAAGGACTTTAATTTGAGCTACACTGATGAGCAAGGTGAGAAGCAGTATCCAATTATGGGGTGCTATGGTATAGGAGTGAGTCGGCTGATGGGCGTAATCGCTGAAAAATGCGCAGATGAGAAAGGGTTAATCTGGCCTGAGAGCGTTGCTCCGTTTAAAGTGCATTTGTTAGCGCTTGCGGGGAAAGAAGGCGAAGCAGTAATGACCGCAGCGGAAAATTTGTACAATACTTTGACCAAGGCCGGTGTAGAAGTGCTATTTGATGACCGTGCAACGGCTTCGGCTGGGGAAAAATTTGCAGATGCTGATTTGATAGGTATTCCACATCGTTTGGTTGTCTCTGCGAAAACCTTGGCAGAGCAGTCTGTAGAGTACAAAAAGCGTACAGAAACAGAGTCTCAACTGGTTCCGCTAGACCGTGTACAGCAAATGCTGTAAAGTAATAGAGCAAGGAAAAACTAAAAATAAAACTTAAAATTTCAACTCAAAAGTACAACTTTTCGTAACGCTTTTGAGTTTTTAGTTGTCGTGCGCTGGTTTGGTTTTGGTGTACGCTCCCATCTTTAAACTCTTTTTCTGTGTTAGAATCACTATTTAAAAAATTTTCCCAGGATATTGGTATTGACCTTGGTACTGCCAACACTTTGGTGTATGTAAAAGGCAAAGGTATTGTTATAAACGAGCCATCGGTGGTTGCGGTGAATAATCGCACCAAACAGATTGTGGCTATTGGCACTGAGGCGCAGCGTATGGTTGGGAGGACCCCTGGGTATATTACAGCAACCCGACCGTTGGTAGACGGGGTCATTTCTGACTTTGAAGTGACTGAGCAGATGTTGCGCTATTTTATAGATAAAGTACATGCAGGCACGTACTCTTTTTTGCGTCGTCCTCGGGTGGTGATTGGTATACCTTCGGGGGTGACCGAAGTGGAGAAGCGGGCAGTGCAAGATGCAGCGATTAACGCTGGGGCGCGCAAAGCATATTTAGTAGAAGAGCCAATGGCAGCAGCAATTGGGGCACGTCTTCCTGTGCAAGATGCGGTGGGAAGTCTGGTGGTGGATATTGGTGGTGGAACGACCGAAATAGCCGTGTTATCTTTGGGTGGTGTTGTGGTAGCGAAAAGTTTGCGCGTAGCGGGTGACAAAAGTAATATGGCGATTGTGCAGTATGCTCGGGAAACGTGTAACTTGCTGATTGGAGAGCGAACAGCAGAAGAAGTCAAAATTAAAATTGGTTCCGCGGTGCCACAGGCTGTGCCGATGCAGGCTCCTGTTCGTGGAAGGGATTTACTGACTGGATTGCCAAAAGAAATTATGCTGACCGACGAAGATGTGCGCGAAGCCTTGCGTTCTCCTGTGCGGGCAATAGTTGACGCTATTAAAACAGTGGTTGAAGAAGTGCCACCAGAAATTGTGGCAGACATTATGCACCGAGGGATTGTGCTGGCGGGCGGTGGCGCGTTGTTGCGAGGGTTGGATGAACTCGTTGCAGAAGAGACAAAAATTCCTGTGGTAGTAGCGGAAGACCCGCTGACCTGCGTTGCTCGTGGTACTGGTGTAATAGTGGAAGATTTGGAGTCGTTGGCAGAGGTGCTTGTTCCTGCTGAACAAGAAACAATGAATCGATAATGTAATACGATGGCACACGGAACACCAAAATATCTCAAATACATTTTTAGTATGCTGGTGGTAGTGGTGGTATTTTTAGCTATGCAAATCGGCGGTGCTGCCGAGGTGTTTGATCGTGCTTTGGTGGTTATGCCTTCAGTGGTAGCAGCACCATTCCGTTCTGTCGCAGTCAGTGTGCGAACTGGATTTCGCAACGTATTTTCTTTACGGACGGTGTATGTGGAAAATGCTGAACTGAAGAAGAGAACAAAAGAATTAGAGGTGCGGTTGGCATCACTTGCGAGTGTACAGCAGGAAAATGAAACGCTGCGCTCTACTTTGGGGTTTGTCCAGTCGAGTCCTGCGACTCTGGTGCCATGCACGGTTTCGGGGAGAGATCCCGAAGGTTTAACGCAAACGCTCCTGCTCGCGTGTGGCAGTACGCAAGGGGTTACTGTTGGACATGGTGTGGTGGTGTCTGGGTATTTGATTGGACGGGTTGTATTGGTGACTTCGAGTACTGCTACGGTGCGTTTGATTACTGCTTCGACCACGACGCTGGACGCTCGAGTAGTGAGCCGGAAAGTGACGGGGGTACTGAAAGGCTCTTTTGGTTCTGGGTTGTTACTTGATTTTGTATCGCAGACCGAAGATGTCCAAGCAGGTGATTTAGTTACGACTGCAGGGATAAATGAAAAAATTCCCCCAGATGTTCTGATTGGACCAGTTGCAGAAGTAAAAAAAGAAAAAGGGGCGCTCTTCTCGGCGATTACTGTGGCAAGCCCAATTGATTTGCGTGATATCCGATTTGTGCATGTGCTGTTGCCTTAAATGTACGTGTAGATTTTCATGAGACCATATTATTTACCTACAGGTATTCTACTTTGTTTGTGGCTTGTACAGATTGCAATCTTTCCGGTCTTTTTTGCTTCGCCTCTCGCGCCAAATCTATTTCTCTGTGCGTTGCTTGTTTTTGCAGTGACCGATTTTGACCTGCGGTATTTTTGGTTCAGTGTTGGTGCTGCGATACTGCTCGATGTTCAGAATAGGTTAGTTATTGGTTCGTTTGCTTTGAGTGTGCCACTACTGTACGTCCTTGCCGCCTCTGCCTCCAAACAGTTTTTACGAGGTGATAGAATGTATGTGGTGGTACCAGCGCTGTATATGTTAGGCCGGTTTGTTATCCATGTTTGGATTTACTTTATCGGATACTTCGCTTCGATTTTAGGCTGGGATACCCCACCACTGTTCTCATTTCGGCAAGAGTTGGCATGGGTGTGGGGGACTTTAGCTGGAGCAATTTTGACAGTTATTTTTTACTTTATTTGGCTCGAGCTGCTACATAGAACAGATAAGCCGTTGCGGCTCCGAGTGTAAGTAGATACTGGTTTGTATATTGTAACTATGGCACAATCATCATTTCTTATTGAATACGACACTGTACCTTCTGCCTCAGTAGATGGTGATTTGGCTTTTGAAGAAACTATTTTTTCTGCTGTGGGCCCAGCCAAAGAACGAGCACAGGTAGAACGGAGTACCGCAGGGTCATGGTGGATATTTTTGGCGGCTCTCGGTGTGTTGTTGCTGCTTGTGTTCCGACTCGGGTATTTGCAACTTTTCGCTGGCGGGGGCTTGCGAGCGCTTGCCGAAGGTAATAGGCTGCGTGAGCGGGTTGTGTTAGCGCCACGCGGAGAAATAGTAGACATGTACGGTGAAGTGCTTGCGAGAAGTAAGGCGAGTTTTCGGTTGGTCGTTATTCCGCTCGATATGCCAAAAGGGCAATTAGAAATTGTATTACCGCAAGTGGTCGAGTTATTGCAATTGCCTGC
>CAZZBG010000015.1:4023-15167 GCA_964652865.1 uncultured Candidatus Saccharibacteria bacterium | reverse complement strand
GCACAAACTCTTGGACAGTAACGAAAGGAGACCTCACCATGGTCATCGTATTAGCAGTTATAGGCACAATCATAGTTGCCCTCGTGGCCGACTTGATACACGACCGTCACAGTACCCAGCAACACCAAACCAAACTAGCCAGCGGTGTACACCAAGCAAGCAAAATGTTTCCACATGCCCTAACCATGGTAATTATGGTTGCGCACGCCTCAGAAATAACTCGTGTTGTCTCGCATGTGACGTGGCCACATCTTGCTGCGGCCCTAGGAGTATTCGTCCTCTGGATGTTGACATCAAAAGGTATAGAAGAACTATAAGAAAAGCACCTCCGAAAATCTGGAGGCGCTTCTACGCATCAAAGTATTTAATCCTGCAGGGAAGGATGTAAAGCAACATATTTCAACAGCCCACTCCACGAAGAGTAATATCCTTGGGCATTAGCACCACTACTCCCAATGGTTAACGTACGAACAGCAGGGACAGCCCCAACAGAAACTGTGCGCTTTGCCCCATTTACGTTTAGTTGTAGTACACCACCTGCGACACTGAGCCGTATATCGTAATCTGTTTGCAAACGTAGTGGCGCTTCGGTACAAATAGGTTTTGGACCAGTTGCAGTCTCTGCCCACGCACACAATGTTCTATCTTTATACAACTCAAGCCATGCGGCAGATCTATCACCACCAATAAAACTTGTCTCAGCAGAATTCGCCACACCACCTGTCAATCGCATTACCAGCTGCAACGTCCACGTGCTCGGTAAGTTCGCTACAGCGTTCCTTGGAAGAGTGAGCAGGCTTGTCGTACCATTGAACACCACTCCAGGGTTATTCCACTGCACATTTTGTGCAGATGCCTCGAGGTCACCCACCCCAACAACATCGGAAGGAGTAAACACTCGTCGAGGAGAACCCGAACGAAATGAATACGCAGCTACTGGCCCATTCTTTTCTAATTTGTATAAATACCGTCCGGTAAGCGGTTCATCTAAAAAGCCATCAGCGTTCCCGATTAAAAAGAAAGTCAAATAAGTATCCCCGCCCGATTGAAATATTTGTGCATAACTTACTGCACACGCTGTCGTCTTGTTAGTAGGATCTTTTTGCTGCGAACCAACCAGTATAGCCGGACCATTCGGTAACGATTCCCACTGTGGACTCGTCAGCGTAGCGGAACGAAGCAATCCAAACGCCCATTGCTGGTTTGGTAAGCACCCCAAATTTTGGTTCGATGCCTCTGCGAGCGTATAGTAATACGCCCCCTCTCGGACTGTTGCAGCCAACCCAAAGCCAATACATCCACCGCTCCCCCACGCTACATTCCAACCACTACACTGCGCTGCTGTGAGCATTGGCTGCGCTGCCGCCGCCTGCCATGTTTGAAAGTCTGTCGTCCACACAGCTGCCCGCACCCCCTTGGTACCATCATATCCATGGAAAGAAACTAGATACCGGTTGTTTACTTTTTCCAGTATCTGCGGGGTTCCTTCTTGGCCATATGCAGACATACCCATCAACCCTCTAAAGATATCGCCGTCTTCCACAGCTGGCTGAGCTGCAACTTGAAACGCGCCTAATGGACTCGTATTTTTACGGGAAGCATAACACACTGCCCATACTGATTGTTTATTTAAGCACTGGTACAATACATGCCATGTGGTTGTAGATTCGTCGTAATACGCCCCTGCGTCTAGCGCCGCACACTCCCATGGTGTGCCAGTTGTTGGTTCGACTACAACCGTTCGATTAGTCCAAGTAGCACCATTATCGGTAGAACGATACACGACTGTTCGAGCATAATCATGCGCACACTTACTTGGTCTCGGGTCAATGTACTCACGAGAGAATCTATACCATGTGGTCCCCACCGGTACAATATGTGCTTGAGAATTAGCAAAAACCAGTCCTTTTGCAGGGTTGTCTTCAGAGGGGAAACGCCACTGACGAACATATTGAAAACGGGCACTCCCATTCCAGAAATCAGCCAACGTAGCTGCGCCGCTTGGAGTGGGAACTGAGATTGGTACTGTTCCTGTAGGGGCTTCTGCTACTCCGCTCCCCACTTGTATAGTGGTCGCTGCCTGAGCGCTTAAGGGGATGCTTACTCCCGATCCGGAAAAGGTTGCCGAAGCTATCCGATACATACCAGCACTCGTAATTACGTCGAGTGGATTTGCTGCAAACCCTACTGGCTTCGTAACGGTGATTCTATAGTTTATTTTTAACCACTGTACAGCCCCATTGTCATATATAGTATTCCGCACTTGCTGCCGGAAGCTAATGTTTGGGTTGACAATATTTTCGTACACCAATTCTACTGTTGTGCCATTTCCTGCAGAATCATAAAACCAACCAGAGACCCTATCGACAGTAAAGGTGTCAACATACCCTTGCCGTACAGTAACCTGTCGACCTGCACTACTAAACCGCGGGTTAACTCCATTTTTTAATAACGAATACCCAAAGAGACCAAACCCCGCCACCGCCAAAATGCTCACGCCAATTATTTTTTTGAATTTTGTTTCCATACGAGTTGAGTATATAGTACCGTTAGTATACCATGTAACTATGCTCCTCTAGCGCCAAGCAGATATAGCTCTATTGAATTTTTCCATGACCACATATCCCAAAATTACACTCAAGCCAGGAAGAGATATTCATACACGCAATAAACATCCGTGGATTTTTCGCGGCGCGCTTGAAAAATTCCCAAACGCACAAGATGGCGACATTCTTGCAGTACATGCTGCAGACGGCACGTTGCTTGGACATGGATATTTTACCGCCAGCCAGTCCATTGCCGGTCGCATGCTTAACTTTTCTAACCAAGACCCGCTTGAATCAATCAAAGCACACTTACTCAATGCACAAGCACTCAGAACTGTGTGCGTACCACCCAATACATATGCATTTAGACTATTTAATGGCGAAGCAGATGGCATTCCAGGGCTCATTGTAGACTCCTACGCAGGAGTCCTTGTTGTCCAGTGTAACACCCAAGGTGTGGAGAAACTAAAGCCGCTCATTCTTCGTCTCCTTATAGACAACCTCAAACCCCTCGCCATTTTTGAAAAGTCCACCAGCCCTACTCGAAAACAAGAAGGACTAGACCCTGCCATTGGTTGGCTTTACGAAAGCGCGCCCGAACCGCTACACGTTTTAGAGCACGGCCTTTCGTTTGAGGTGCGCCTCTCTCACAGCCAAAAGACTGGAGCGTTTCTCGACCAAAGAGAAGTGCGACAGCTCGTCAAAGAGTACGCCAACAATCGAACTGTCTTAAACTGCTTTGGCTACACCGGCGGCTTTAGCGTATACGCACTAGCCGGTGGCGCCCTTCGTGCCGACACCTTAGATGTCGACAGCGCCGCGCTTGCCACAGCAGAAAACAGCATCGCCGCTAACGGCTATGGTCCAGGAACACACACTGCAATCTCTGAAGATGCGTTCAATTTTCTGAATCGTCCCCTACCGCACCCATACGACTTCATTATTCTCGACCCTCCAGCGTTTGCCAAGCGCAGCAGTGACGTGACCAATGCAGCACGAGGGTACCGAGAGCTCAATCGATTGGCTTTACAGCACCTTCCCACAAATGGGCTACTCCTTACCGCGTCATGCTCAAAACATATTGACCCCGCACTGTTTCGTACTATTGTATTTAACGCAGCAAAAGACGCCAAACGAGAAGTACAAATCTTGAGTTTGCACCGCATGGCAGCAGACCACCCCGTAAGCATTTACTTCCCTGAAGGGGAATACTTAAAAAGTTTACTCGTCCGTGTTATCTAGCCTGCGCGCCACAACCATCGAGTTGTTTTCACACTAAAATACAACGCCACAAAAAATAAAAATCCGAGTAATAAATTTGTAAAGAAATACCAATTCACCCCACCGTACGACCGAAAAGCGATGACCGCATACGTCTCGAATACTACTGTACCCACCACCGCAATGCAGGTGTTCACAATAGCATCCCACAACTGCTGCGGGTTTGTCAGACCTGCGACCAGTCCAAGACCTAAAATGGCTAACACTGACACAAAAAACGGTAGTTGCGTGTAGTCAGCAAACAGTGGCAAACTCACCAACATGACCAATGCGGCTGCTAAAAAGAGTAGTCTGACGGTATCTCCATAATAGTGTGTATTTTGCATATATATAGCATTACTCCCCCCTCTTCGGTATATACCTTTGGTAAAATTTAGCAAGTAAAAAGGGTTACCCGTAAGCAAAATGGGTTACCCTTTTTTATTTTGAACTACTTTTTTTTACTCTTTTGCATTTCACCAGTCAAGCGCTGCAACAAACGAATCGTATGTTCGGAGTTCACCGTATAGAGAACCTCTTGCCCCTGCCGCTGATCGGACACCAGCTCGCATGCTTTCAAAACTTTTAAATGCTGGGACACGAGCGGTTGAGAAAACTTAGTAATCTGCACTAACTCAGTTACTGTTTTAGGGCCACGAAACAACGCCTCCACAATGCGATACCGTGAAGCATTGCCCATAGCTTTTCCAAATTTTTCGATTTCTCCGCATAAATCAGACATAGTAGGCTTATACTAACATGTTTTATACTCTTCTGCACACTCTTGACAATATATAAGTAAATGCTAATATATTAATACTAATAACACAACTCATGGAATACACACACGTAGCAGATGCAAGCTCCTTAGACAAAACAGTCAAAGCCTTGCAAGCAAATAGTTTCTTACCAGAGGTCATTGCCAATAAAGCTGACGCACTCGCGCGGATTCAAGCGTTGATCCCCGCAGGTAAATCGGTCATGAACGGTTCTTCACGCACATTGGAAGAAATTGGTTTTACCGAGCTTCTCCATAAGAAACAACACCCTTGGAATAACTTGCACGATGCTATTTTGGCAGAAACTGACCCCGCAAAACAAAATGCGTTGCGCCAACAAGCAGTGCTTTCCGATTACTACATTGGGAGCGTGCATGCGCTCACCGAAACAGGAGAGCTCCTTATTGCTTCCAACACAGGCAGCCAACTCCCACACATTGTGTTCACTTCTCCAAACATTATTTTTGTTGTTGGCACACAAAAAATCGTCCCAACTATAGCAGATGCATTTGCACGTCTTGAAGAGCATGTCGTACCGCTCGAAGATGTAAATATAAGGCAAAAATACGGCATGGGCACTACTGTTTCCAAGGTACTACTCTACAAGAAAGAGAGCCCTGTTACCAACCGACCAATCCATATCCTGTTAGTACAAGAACCTCTGGGCTTCTAAACCACTACCATGCGTATTCACGAACTTGGACATGTCGTACTCTACGTGAGCAATGTAGATACAATGGCAGCTTTTTACAGAGATCTGTTGGGCTTTTCACAAATTGGAGCAGGGGCAGGATACGCTCTCTTTTCTAGCGGCCGAACGCACCATGAATTACTCCTGCTTGAAATTGGAGGTCGCCCACCCACCGCAAAACCACTTCAAACTGGTTTGTACCATATTGGGTTTAAAATTGGAAACTCACCAGAAGATATTCAGCACGCATACCGAGAACTCCAAGAAAAGGGAGTACCTATAGTGGGTAGTGCAGACCACACCGTTACTCATAGCTTGTACGTACTAGACCCAGATGGTAACGAGCTCGAGCTCTATGCCGATGTTTCAGACATCTGGAAAACAGACCCTACAGCTGTACTCTCCCCCACCAAACCCTTATTGCTTTTGTAAAAAACTACCCAGTCATCTGGGTAGTTTTTTCTGCTGGATAAGCTCGAGCTTTTTGCTTTTAGATAAACGCTTCACCGCAGCTTCCCGCTTCTGAGCCTCTGACCGATTTGGAAACTGTTCACTATATACCACTTCCCCACCACCACGGCTTCTGACGTACTTTGAGCCCACCCCTCGATTATGCTGCGCTGCTCGCGCCTCCACATCTGCCGCAATACCTGCATACAGGCTACCATCCTTGCATAAAAATAAGTAAAAATAATACATTACTTTTACTATACCACCCCCTTATCTGACTTGCTGCTTTCTGCTACACTATGCTCACTATGACTACCGAAAATACTGACCACCAAATCATATTATTCTATAAATATGTGCATATTGCAGACCCCGAAGGGCTCGCCGCAGAGCAACGGGCGCTACAAACACGCCTGAATATAAAGGGCAGAACCCTTATTGCTTCAGAAGGGATTAATGCCACTTTGGAAGGCACTGTCGAGCATATTGCAGAATACTTAGAAGCGTTTCTGGCTGACCCCCGCTTTGCCACAACGCACATAAAACGAAGTGCGGGCACTGGTTCTGCGTTTGCGAAGTGCATTGTCCGTGTAAAACCTGAGATTGTCGCACTTGGCTTAGGCACTTGTGATATTGACCCCAACATAACAACAGGTAAACGCCTCTCTCCCGCAGAATTACACGAGTGGTTACGAAGTGACAAAGAGTTTTATATTGTCGATATGCGCAATGCCTATGAGCATCTGGCTGGTCATTTTGAAAACTCTATCTTACCACCCATGGACAACTTCCGAGACATGCCAAAATTCTTGGAGTCCATTGCTCACCTGAAAGAAAAAACCGTAGTGACTGTCTGCACCGGAGGTGTCAGGTGCGAAAAAGCTTCTGGCTACTTATGTGCAAATGGGTTTACTGATGTGTACCAGCTCGATGGCGGCATAGTCAGTTACATGGAACAATTTCCTAACGAAGACTTTTTAGGAAAACTGTACGTCTTTGATGAACGCATGCTCATGGGCTTTTACACCGACGACCCAAAACACCACATTGTTGGCAAGTGCCAAGTCTGCGGCATGCCTTGCGAGCGTTACACTAACTGCGCCAATGACGACTGTCATAGACAGTGCATTGCTTGTGCAAGCTGCCAAGAAGAACAAGGGGCAGCATTCCTGTGTCCACAAGGTTGCAAAAGCAAATCACGCACTACATAACAAAACCCCGCTATATGCGGGGTTTTGTTGCAGCAATCTCCAGTTATCGGATCCTGATCTTGAGTGCAGAAAACACACTCGTGACAGAGTCCCACAGGCCTCGAGCTTTCACCTTGGAACCAACTTGCACGTCGGACAGAGCGCCAGTAGTGCCGTCTGCTTTCTGAACTTGTGTGTCTGCTGTGGTTTGGAGCGTAACCGCTGTCCCCTGCTTGGTTTGGACGGTAACCGCAGAACCATTTACAGCAGTGACCACACCTTTAGCTTTTGCAGGTTTCACGGTGGAGGCCATGACGTAGACAACGGAAGCGCTGATATTTGCTCCGGTCTTTGTACCAGTAATCCAGACCGAATCACCTACTTTTATATCTGCAAGTGCAATAGTCGCACGAGGGACACGAATCAACTTTGCATTGGTAGTATCTACAACACTCGCAATTTTTGCAGAGTCATTCATGGTAAACCCAGTAGTGGAGACAGCGGTCACAGCTCCTTTATAGAAAAATCCTGGGAGTCCACCTCGTCGCGAGTCGTCCTCGTCATGTTTCGAATCGTCAGAAATCCGTAGTCCACTTTTTTTACCAGATTCTGCAGCATCACGTTTAGAATCGTTCCCACGGGCAAATGCTGCGCGCGGTACCACCGCACCAGCCAGAAGACATACCATTGCCACTGCTATAACTTGCTTTGAAATTCGCATTGTTTTTTTGTTACTTGTTATTTACCTTGTGTCACTTCTGTGACAGGTACCTCATATATCGTATAGAGCAATATATCGTTACACTCGATTTTTGCTCACAAATAAGCGAATATTTTACCGCACTACCATGCTATACTACCTGTAACAAACCACTTTGTCTTGCGTTATATAGTGTAAAGCACAATGGAACCAAAACAGATTCTCAATTTAGTCCGTCTTATGCAGTCAGGCGACCACAGTGCTTTCGCTGCTCTGTATGACGAATTTGCAGACAGAATATACACGTTTATTCGCTATAAAGTTGGGAGCGAAGAAGAAGCAGAAGACATACTGCAGGAAGTATTCATAAAAGCATGGCGCGGCGCAGCACGGCTACGGTTAGAAGATTTAAACTTTTCTGCATGGTTGTACAAAATTGCAGCGAACACCACGACCGATCACCATCGCAGCCTATTTCGAGCACCGCCGCCCACCTCGCTTGACCCAACCATGGATATAGAAGCCCCAAGCGATACCGCACAAAGTACGCATGCATGGTTTCAAGAAACGGAAGTCAGACAGTCGCTACAAAAACTACCACCGCAGTACAAAGAAATTATCGAGCTTCGTTTTTTTCAAGACTTAAGCATACCCGAAGTCGCAACAATTTTACGCAAATCACAGGTAAGCATTCGGGTATTACAATATCGAGCGCTTCGCAAATTAGAAGAAATTTACACACGAAATGAACCCAAGCAGTAAACAACTATTCCAGACACAGAGAGCCCGCCTCACTCCAAACAGAAAGGAAGCTCTCAAGCAACAGCTACTTGCTGCCATTACCGCGCCGGAAGCCAGCCCCACTGTAACGTCGTGGCACCGCATGAGCAGAGTCTTTTTGCATGGATATATTTTTGCACCTTTGCTCATTATACTATTTAGTTTTGGTGCAGCATTTGCTTCGGCAGACTCAACCCCTGGCGACATTCTCTATCCAGTGAAACGTCAAGTAGAAAATATTCGTGTACTTGTCTCCCCGTCAGAAGAACAAAAATTAAATCTTCAAGTAAACTTTGCTCAAAAACGACTCGAAGAAGCAGAGCGCGTTCGTTCTACTGCCCCTACCCCAACTCCAACAGCACTACCACAAGCCACTCCGAGCAGCACCCCAACACCGAGCACCAGCGAGGAACAAACACAGCGCAAAAGTTCAAGCCCCAAAGAACATCGCGAGCTCCGTGTAGAAAAAGAAGCAGTTGCAGCAGTACAATTTCTTGAGCGCACTAAATCCGAACTTGAAAAGCGCGGTAAAGACGACAAAGCAAAAGAAATAGAAAAAGCACTGGAAGACTTTCGGAAACGCCGCAGCGACATACTGAAAGAAAATCGCAAAGAAGCAGAAGATGCACACAAAGAAGACAGTCGTGACTCTTCTGAAGATTCTCACTCTGAACAGAGAGACGAACGAAACTAACACACACCCAGCAACTGCTGGGTGTTTACTTTTCAGTTAATTCATTTGCTATACTGTAAGTACTTAATTCGTGCTTATGCTTTTGCATCCAAAAACCAAACGAAAGATTCGAAAAGGAACAAAAATTGTTACAAAACTAATTGAGCGAACAGGAATCCCCGACGGCTACTCTGCCACTATTGCATGGTTTGCTGAACGACTCGTACTTGCAGGATTGTGCTTAATCGCTGTGGCATTCGCCGCAGGGGCGCTGTTTGTGTTGCGACTGTCTGAGCCAATTGCCAACAGCCAGCTGTATACCACAGCTGCTACAACTACCGAAGAAGGTATTCGGGTGTTCTCACAACAAGTGATTGACATTGCCTCGCCAATCTTTGCCACCTTTATTAGCGAGAACAGACAGGAAGTAGACCTCGAAGCAGAGCAACTGGCAACGCAAAAACGAAAACTGAAAAAATACCTACAAGACAAGAAGTCTCCTTTTGCCGAAGACGATGCAACGCTCGATGCGTTTGTGAATTCCAAAAACATGAAAATGATGGTTGCTATCTCGTTTGTCGAAAGCACTTTTGGCAAACACTGCTACTACTATAACTGTAGCGGTATTGGTGGCACTCCCCCAAGCCTCCGCAAATACAATAGCTACGCCGATTGGGTCAAAGACTTCGACAGTCTGCTAGAACGAAGATATAAAAACGTTCCTCCTGAAAAATTCATAGGGCTCTATGTACAACCAGGTAGCCCTAACTGGATTAACGGAGTCAGGCAAGTACTCCGAGAATTTGAAGAACGTGGCATACAATAAAAATACTTTTAACAAGGGTCACCTTTGCGCTACGCAAAGGTGACCCTTGTTTCTGCACTTCCGATATCTCCAGCAGTACTCGTATTTCTCGTTACTCGAAACTCGTTACTCGGAACTTTTTACTGTGTATCTATATCTTCTGTTCTTTCTTTCAGCGCTTGGAACCGAGTAAGTACCACAACAATTACCGCACCAACAAGCATGAGCGCCCACACCTGCCAATTAAAGTAGGCAGCAGTGTCAGCACCTGTAAAAGGCCAGATTTTCCTGAGTGAACCAAGCATGAATCCTGAAAGCAGAGCGACACTGACATCGTGGTGGTGTGCAAACAACCAAGACAGTACTCGAGAAAAGAGTGAAATACCGACCAATGTGCCGAGAGTAAAAATACCCAGTGTTACAAAATCAAAGCTCGTCACTGCACCTAACACGTGTTCGTACTGACCTAACAGCACCAAGATAAATGAACCCGAGATCCCTGGAAGAATCATGGCACAAATAGCTATGGCGCCACTGAGAAATGTAATAAGCATGCTGTGTGGCAACTCTATTGCGTTACCCCCTACCAGCACAAATGCAAAGATTGCTGCAGCGACGAATGCTATGTAGTCTGCTGGGGCCCAACGCTTTACGCGGTTCGCCACAATGTACGTGGATGCTGCCACGAGACCAAAGAAGAATGCCCAGACCAAAGCAGTGTGATGCTCGAGCAAATATGTAAGTAAGCCTGCGAGAGAAAACAGCGCGGTAGCCAAACCAAGTCCGAGCGGCAACCCAAACCGAAATGGCACCGAAGCATACGCTTCACGAAACCGTAAGTGAAGGATATGTTGCAGAGTCGTGCCAGTAACTGTTTTTATTGCTGCTAAGAGCTCTTCGTAAATACCAGATACGAAAGCGATGGTACCACCAGACACCCCAGGGATTAAGTCTGCCGTACCCATGACAAACCCTGTAATATACAACCTGACTATATTTTTGACATTCATATTTTTTACTCGCTAGTACTGCATAGTGTGCCAGAAAAAGCTGGTGTGGTCAAAGGATTGTCCAGCCAATACCTTAGATTTAGTCGGTCATTCGCTTTTCGACAACACTAAAGCCAAGCATTCTATTTTCCCATTCGGACCACTCTGTATATACATCTTCTTGTATGAAATCCCTCGCTCCAAAAGACATTTTTCGATGTTGGCAAAATCTACTTTGTACCCGTCACTCAAAGTCAAAGACGGATCATAGTCCTCTCTGT
>CAZZBG010000015.1:0-3923 GCA_964652865.1 uncultured Candidatus Saccharibacteria bacterium | reverse complement strand
AAATCTACTTTGTACCCGTCACTCAAAGTCAAAGACGGATCATAGTCCTCTCTGTCTAAAACATGTATCGCTACCCCACCTGCGCGAAGAGCGTCATAGGAATTTTCGACTACATGCCACTGCTGCGGTTGCGAGATAAACTTAAGCAGCACGTGTGCATAAGTTATATCGTACGGCGGATTCGGGAGTGGTACAGTGCAGTCATGTTGGAACACGTTTTGCTCTCCTAGCAGATGCTCCGTGGTAATATCGAATGTATGTAAATCAATAGATCTTTGCAGCAATTTTGCAAATATGGCTTCATGTAATTTTACGAAGCGTTTATCGCCACAGCCCATTACCGCTACTCGCACAGTATCATCATTCGAAATAAATGCAGTTTGAGAGAAAATCTGTGCAAGCTCCTGCTCCTTAACTTGCGCTCTCAGTTCTAATTCCTCGTTAGGTTTACTAGCATACTTTTGGTGATAAGTTGATAACATAAAATGAAAAGCTGTTTATAAAAATGATTTTGAACAAAGATGGTTCTATTTCATAATTATACGCTAAAGACTATTTTAAATTTGAGACAGATAGGCACCGTATGCGGTCCCCCCGACTGGCGGACACATGGTGCCCACCATCAACTTTTTACCTTGTGTAGCGTGGTCTTATTTTGCAGGTAAGCAGTAATAAACTCTGTTTTTTTCATCAGCACTGGGAATGCAACCTACACCCTTTTCCGTTACTACCTGATACCCAGCATTTAACGGCTCTCTTTGGGCTCCCAAACAGAAAGTCAACTCGAAGGTATCGGCGCTTGTTCTAATGTACTTATATTTATTCTGTTCTTCTGAACAACTTCCATCAGCTGGAATAGGAGCTAGAGGCACCATGCCTATGCTATATTGTAAGTCACTCAAAGAAGCGGGGTAAGAGTTATTAGTTAGATAGTACATTTCAAGCGCTGGGTAAGTTTGTATCATCATATCGTTAAACCTGCGTTCGTCGCGCTGCTCGGAAGCCAGGCCTGGATTCTTTGCATTCCATTTTTCTTGATATTCCTTCTCTGCTTGCTTTTCGTCTTTGCCAGCTTGTAGATCACTATAAAATTTGTCCAAGTCTGCTGTATCTATAGGTTTATCGATCTCGAATGCCTTACCGTAGTTGTTGTAATTAACCTCTATATTCATCAAGTTATCTGACACGGTAGAGGCTCCTCCAATAGTATATTTTTCTTTAACAACTCGATACTCACCATCGATCCACACTTCTCCATCCAAGGGAGTAGGGATTTGACCTGCATCCCATGCATTAATAACTCCTTTAAGTTGAAATTTTAGCTGAGGCTGTATAGTTGCATCTCCAAAATAAACATTTTTTGGTTTGATTTTATAGTGAAACAATACCCCCTCTTTTCCTACGTAGTCTAATCCATCAGCATAGGATAAAACTAACCATTGTGGTTTTTGCTGCTCGTAAATTTGTAAATAATCGTCAGATTTACCAGGAATCTTTAGAGTGGTCTTTAAAAAATCAATATTTCCCATTGGCGACAGCCCCTTGAGCTGCCATTGGTCTGTTTTTTCAAACTGTTTTTTGTCAGTAATTATAGTTTCGTAGTGATACGATTTAGTTTTGGGGGCTTTATTTTCTGGGTCATTATAGGTGCTAGTATTCTCAACGTCTTGAAAAACTTTCAAACTTTCTGGTAGGACAACCACGCCGGAAAAATTACTTTTCGCATCTTCTCTTTGAACTTTTACGGTCAGGCTACCATTGATCTCAAAGCTTTTAGCATTTGCAAAGCTGGTTACTAACTTACTGTAAACCTCACTACTGTTTTCAAATGCCGCATTTTTTACTTCGTTCTTTTTTAAATTCTTAGAGCTAAATAAAAAATAAGCTGCTCCAGCTAGAATTAGTAAAATTACTAGGCCAGACAAAATTTTTAAGGACTTGCCCTTGCTGTGTTGCAATACAGTTTCAGCAGGCACGGACTGTTGCGCTTTAACCTCGTTTATCGCTCGGTTGATATCATCAATTTTCCAACCTTGGTTGAGTAACGAAGAACGCATCTGCTCCTCGTTGCCATCCTGTGCAAAGGCTTTTTGAACATAATCCCATAGTTGTGGGTTTACCATATTTGTAGCCACTTTTTAGTATTTATTGCTTTTACTATATCACCTTTAATCGCAGACAGCCATTGTACAATCCGTGGTTTTCAAACCTCCATAGTTCTAAGGAGCTGTATTGTTTGTGGCTCTATAAAGGCTTCACATGTATAGCAGATGGGCACCATGTGCAGTGGCTGCACGTGGTGCCCATCGTCAATACTCAGCATCCCAAAACTCTAAGAAGCGAACCACAAACTGCGCACACTCTTCTACGACCCCTTTATTTTCTTTGTTTTTTTGTCGAAGTTCGGTATACTTGGAATATCAATAACTATATTATTTGCATGAAAAAATACTTAGTCTTGCTCGTAGCCGTTTCGCTGTTTGCGTATGCGAGCCCAACTGATGCGTATAGCACCACGGATGGGAATAAGATTTCTATCACTTCTCCCAATGGGGGTGAAGTATATCGTCCTGGCGATACCGTCCCTATTCGTTGGACAAGCACGGTACAAAATTTTCAGACTACTATTACATATGTAAACATTTACAAATTAAAAGGTACTGGCTGGGACCCACTAGCACCTGATTACAATGTCTACATCAACCAGAATGAGCCTTACGAACTAACGCCAATAAAAAATAGCGGTTTTAAAGATACAGGAAAACTGGATTGGACAATCTCCAATTACTGGAATGCACCAGGTAACTACGTTGCATATGTGAGTGTGAGCTACTGGAATGATCCAAGTGACCCAAAAGCAGGCATACAGACAGATTGGTCCGAAGGCTACTTCACTATTACCTCCGCTTCACAAACCAATGGTGCTCGTCCTGTTGGGACCAATGTGAAAGGAACAGACGGTACTGTGTATAGAATCACCGAAGGTGGCTTCAGAAGACCATACACTTCCGCTGGAGCATTTTTGTCTTACAAATTTAATTCTTGGGCAGGAGTAGCAGATATTAACAACACTGAATTAGCCTTCCCTACCGCTTCGTTTATCCCACCTCGAAATGGCTCCCTTATTAACGACAAAGGCACTATCTATTTAATAACCGATGGACTTCGGATTGGCTTTGCCTCGGAGCCTGCATTCTTAGGCATGGGCTATTCGTACGCTAATGTCTCCGCTGGTGACACGTCGTTCATGAACTCACTCCCTCCTATAAACTCTGCATACCAAAAACACCCCAACGGCACACTGATTAATGTTGATGGTACTTTATACGTCATGCAAAATGGTTATCGTGTTGGCTTCCCAAACATGTCCACTCTAGACTCATGGGGGTATTCACTAAACGAAACAGTGTACGCAAACAGCTACGACAGAGAAGCTACAGTAAACGGAGTGCTGCAACCGCGCTTAGCTAACCAGCTCAGCATCTAACAATCCAATAAGATTAGAAATAAAAAATCTGGACAAAGGTCCAGATTTTTTATTTGTAGCGCCACGGGGAATCGGACCCGCCCACGGCTATGCTCGACTCCTTTGGGATCGTCTCTCATTGCGCCTAACGCGGGCCCGCCGCTATTTCATGCTCCACGTATTCGCATTACATCTCCGATGTACATCGGAGCCGCTCCTGTTCGATTCCCCTCGCTTAGTCTTACCAAAGAAAAACACCCGAACAAGTCGGGTGTTTTTCTTTGGTAGCGCCACGGGGAATCGAACCCCGGTTCCCAGGATGAAAACCTAGTGTCCTAACCACTAGACGATGGCGCCCTAAACAGTAGCGAGTATCTAGTAACTAGTTGCGAGTTATGCAAATAGCCTTCATATATTACAATATTAGCCAAAAAAAAGCAATATATGGGCGGATTCC
>CAZZBG010000014.1:3485-15447 GCA_964652865.1 uncultured Candidatus Saccharibacteria bacterium | reverse complement strand
TGGGGGTTTTGCTGGTGTATACTAGCTGTAGCTGTGAAAGCCGTGGCTGGCTGGAGCTATACAAGTGAATAAAGTCGATCCGATGTACTTCGGATAACTAGGGTGGAACCGCGGGTCTATCTATTTGTAGAAAGCTCGTCCCTAAATGTAATTTATTTTATATTTAGAGACGAGTTTTTATTTGTAACTAAAAACTCAAAACGTAAAAGTCAAAACTACAGCTCAAAACTTAGTAACTTTTTTTACTTGTTTGAAGTTGTTAGTTGCAGTTTTGACTTTTGAATTCTAACTTTTGAGTTTCCAATACTATGCCAAACAACAACGAATTGATGGAAAAGATAGTATCACTCTGTAAACGTCGGGGGTTTGTATTCCCAGGGAGTGAAATATATGGCGGGCTCGCGAACTCATGGGATTACGGTCCTCTGGGTACAGAGCTGAAGTCTAATATTAAAAAACTTTGGTGGAAGCGGTTTGTCCATCAGCGTGAAGATATGGTGGGTTTAGACAGTGCTATTGTGATGAGTCCCAAAATTTGGGAGGCAAGCGGTCATACTGGTAGTGGTTTTGCCGATCCCCTGATCGAATGCAAAAAATGTCACAGTAGATTCCGTGCGGATCATTTTACTGGAGATACTTGTCCGAATTGCGGCGGCAAAGAATTTACTGAGCCGAAGATGTTTAATATTCTCATGAAAACATTTTTGGGTGCGATAGAAGATGCTAAAGATACGGCCTATCTCCGCGGCGAGACTGCGCAAGGTATGTTTGTAAACTTTAAAAATATAATCGACTCGTCACGTAAAAAGATTCCTTTCGGTATTGCGCAGCAAGGTAAAGCATTTCGTAATGAAATAACCCCTGGGAACTTTATTTTCCGCACTCGCGAGTTTGAGCAGATGGAAATAGAATACTTTATTCCTGTGCCAAGCACGGATGCAGAATGGAGCGCGTACTTTGAGTTGTGGCGAGCGGCGATGATTTCTTGGATGCAGAACGACCTTGGACTAGATATGGCGCATGTACACGAGTTGGAAGTCCCGAAAGAAGATTTAGCACACTACAGCAAGCGCACTATAGACTTTGAATACGAATTTCCATTTGGTAAAAAAGAACTGTACGGTTTGGCATATCGTACCGATTTTGACTTGTCTAACCATGAACGCGCCAGCGGACAAGAGTTGAAGTACACTGACCCTGAAACAGGCGAGAAGACAGTGCCACACGTCATAGAGCCGACGTGGGGGGTAGATAGAACCGTGTTGGCAGTCTTGACCGAGCACTACCGAGAAGAAGGAGAAGAAGATAAGAAGCGGGTGTGGCTGCAGTTACCAGCGCGCCTTGCTCCTTACAAAGCCGCAGTATTCCCACTACTCAAAAACAAGCCAGAGCTGGTAGCAAAAGCGAAAGAAGTATTCGCACTACTTACGGGCAATGATGCGCTCTTGCCTGTTGCATGGGATGATCGTGGAAATGTAGGGAAACGCTACTACTCACAAGATGAAATAGGCACACCATTCTGTGTTACGGTAGATTTTGATACGCTCGAAAACAATACCGTTACCGTGCGGAACAGGGATACCGCCGAGCAGGACCGAGTGGCTGTGGCTGACTTGGTAGAATATATTATGACTCGCATACATTAATTGCACTTGCAGATAGACGTTGGAGAAGTAATTATGAAATATACAAAAACAGTATTACCCAACGGTCTCACGGTTGTTGCGGTACCAAGTAACGATGCGGAAAGTGTCGTGGTGGATGTCTTTGTGAAAACTGGTTCACGTTCGGAAGTTCCGGTGAATTCCGGTGTGTCACATTTCTTGGAGCACTTCCTATTTAAAGGAACAAAAAAATTTCCAACTTCCATGGCAATCAATGAAATTGTTGATGGCATTGGGGGTGACATGAACGCCTTTACGGGAAAAGAAACCACTCAGTATTACATTAAGGCGCGAAGCAAATATTTACCGCTCATTTTGGACATCTTAACTGACATGGTACAGCAGCCATTGTTCGACCCTGTAGAGTTAGAAAAAGAAAAAGGGGTTATAGTGGAAGAGATGAATATGTATGCGGACAGTCCACAGAGCGTGGTGGAAGAGGCTTTGGATGTGCTTATGTGGCCGCACGATGTGTTGGGACAGCCTATTATTGGACGTAAAGAAACAATCACAAAATTTACTCCAGCTACATTCCGGAGTTATATGCAGGCGCATTACCAGCCAAACAATATGTTGATTGGGGTGTCTGGTAAGTTTAACCATGCACAACTCATGACTTTGGTCAGGAAGCACTGGGGGCAGGTGAAAAAAGCAAAAGTTGCTGGTTGGAAAAAAGCAACAGATGTGCAAACCAAACCTCGTTTGCAAGTGATTCACAAAGAGACCGAACAAGCGCACATTGCACTTGGCTTTAAAGGTTTTCCAAATAACGACAAGCGCAATCCTGCAGTAACCGCTCTTTCGACAATTTTGGGTGGTGGTATGAGCAGTCGTTTGTGGGATGAGATTCGCGAAAAGCGTGGGTTGGCGTACTACGTCAATTGTGGGTCTGGCTCGTATCAAGATGTCGGACAATTTGTGGTGAATGCTGGAGTACAAATAGCTAACGTAGCAGAAGCGGTGGCAGTTATTTTGTCTGAGCTGAAACGTACGGCAGATACGCTTGTAGATGAAAAGGAGCTCGTAAAAGCAAAAGAGTACCTGAAAGGTAAAACTGCGTTGGCGCTAGAGAATAATCAGGTCAAGCTTGATTGGTACTTGGACCAAGTAGCATTTAAAAAGCGAATTCTAACTCCGCAAGATGCGTACGATAGGATAGATAAAGTAACGCAAAAAGAAGTGCAAACAGTTGCAGCGGAATTGTTTCGTTCCGCACACGCGTCCTTAGCCGTTATTGGACCATTTAAAGGCGTGGAGTTGCAGAAGCGGTTAGAAAAAATACTAAAATTTTAACTTTGCGCTCAGAGCGAGGGGCTGGTCGTGAACAAAAAATATATGGCAGGATTTAATCTTCAAAACAGCGTTGCATTGTTCCGAGATAGTTTTGTGCCATTTGAACAAGCGACGGTGAGCATAGCGTCTTCGCCAGTATTGTACGGCTTGGCAGTGTACACCGTGTTTAACGTGGTATGGGACTCAGATCAAAAGAAGCTGTTCGCTTTTCGGCTGCAAGACCATTGGAAGCGGTTATGTAATTCTGCTCGGATAATGGGTTTTGCTGACTTTGCTCAGTCGCACCCGTTCGATCGTTTTGCAGAGCTTATGTACGAATTGCTGCGCCAAAATAACGTGCGGGAAAATGTTTTGGTACGCGTTACTATTTTTGTAGATGAACTAGTGGCTGGCACGAAGATTTCCGGACTTCGCAACAGCTTATCTGCGTACGTCTACCCAATGGGGCAATTTTACCCTGAGCAAGGGGTGGCGGTGTGTGTGAGCACGTGGAGGCACGTGGAAGACGATGCTATTCCAGCTCGTGCAAAAGTGAACGGTCTGTACGTGAGTAACAGCTTAATGAAAAACGAAGCGCTCCTCAATGGGTACGACGAAGCAATTTGTTTAGACCGTGACGGACATGTGACTGAAGGGGCAGTTGCAAATATTTTTATGGTTCGGCAAGGTTATTTGGTGACTCCTGAAGTTTCTACCGATATTTTAGAAGGTATTACTCGCGATACGGTTCTGGCATTGGCACAGTATCTACATATTCCTGTGGCTGTTCGCCCTATAGATCGCAGTGAATTGTATATAGCCGATGAACTCTTTTTCTGTGGTTCAAGTGCTCGTATAGCGCCAATACTTTCGGTAGATAGACGGATAATTGGCAGCGGTGCTGTGGGGCCAGTAACAAAACAACTCCACGAGCAGTACCAAGCACTCCAGCGCGGCCAGAGTGTGTTGCATCCTGAGTGGATAACAACACTCTCCGTGTAAGATTGCTTTTGTGGAGGTACAATTATTTACATTTCTATGAAAAAATCGAATAACATACAAATTGGCTGTCATGTCAGTAGCGCTGGTGGGTTATGGAACGCACCAAAGAATGCAGGGCTGCTTGGGTGCGAAACGTTTCAAATGTTTTCGCGTAGTCCACAAGGTGGCCCAGTAAGTGCAATAACTGCAGAGGTGCAAGAAAAATTTACGGCTGCTATGCAAGAAGCGGGGATTCGCGATTTTGTGATACATGCTCCGTATATTATTAACTTTGGGTCTGCGACACCAAAAACTTTTAATGGTTCGATTGCTATTGTGCGAGGAGAGTTGGAGCGAGGGAGCTTGCTCGGTGCACGGTATGTCATGTTCCACCCTGGCAGCTTTAAAGATTTGGGAGAAGAAGCAGGGATGGTGCAACTGAAAGCTGGGCTGACTGAAGTATTGCAAGGATACGAAGGAAAAACAGAATTACTCATAGAAATTTCTGCTGGTGCGGGGAGTGTCGCCGGAGACACGTTTGAAGAATTAGCAGAAATGGTGCCAGCGCTAAAAGACATGCATGGGTTCGGTGGCATTTGCTACGACACACAGCATGCATTTGCGTCTGGGTATGACATCCGTACCAAAAAAGCAGCTGTGGAAACGTTTGCGCGCTTTGACGAAGTTGTAGGAAAGCAGTACTTGCGCATGAGTCATGTGAACGATAGTAAAGTAGAGTTTGGGAGCCACAAAGACAGACATGAACATTTAGACGAAGGTCATATTGGAAAGTCTGGATTTGTCGCTTTCATGGAGCAAGTAAAAAAGTACACTACAGAGAGTGATTATTTCCCTCTTATTTTGGAAACAGAGCACGAAAAAGTGGCGCAAGATATTGCCCTCTTGAAAAAAATTCGAGAAGGTGCATAAAATTTTTCGCCAAACTTGACCAGTTAGAGTGGAGGTGATATTGTCAGAGTACGTTAGGGAAAACACTTAAGAAACAAATCGATTTTGAACATGGAAACTAGAAAAAGTCCAGAAATGCAACTGCCGTACCAAGAAATACCTGTAGTAAAAGACATTTTACAAAGAGGTAAAGAGAAGTATGGTGAGATGGGTATTTCTGAAGTAAAGCGAAGCCTTCTTGTTGAAATTGGTGCTGGGGAAAACCCATCCGTATAGGGTGCTATAATAACAATATGGATGAAAAAGTAGAAAAAATCATATATCTTATCCACGTTTCTGATTTGGATGAGACAGTTAAAGGCGTGCTTATTCAGACGTTGCTCTCAGAAGGACTTACTGACTATATTCGTGAGCAAATTAAAGCGTATTGTCTCGATGGTATAAAAGACCCAGATGAACGCACAGATGCAGCGCGGCTTGTGTTAGAAGAAACCCCTGCTGAATAATGTACTTTTCAGAGCTGTTTGAGGCTACGTATACGTGGCCTTAGACAGCTCTTTTGTTTTTAGGTTAGGCAGTATATACTTTCCTTATGAAATTTCGTGAGCTAGAAAATTCGACCCAAGTAATTTTGAAAGTAGTGTTTGTTGTGCTTTCGCTTGCTTTTTTGTGGGTTATCCGAGAAATTATTACCCTATTTCTTTTAGCAGTAGTGTTTGCTTCTGCTATGGACCCTCTGGCAGATTACTTGCACCAAAAACGAAAAATCCCTCGTGGTGTTTCTGTTCTTGCGCTGTACGTGATTGTGCTTGGTTTGGTCGGTGTGGTGGTTGGGTTGATTGCGCCTGAAGTGTTGAATCAGTTTAAGTTGTTGGCGCAGAACTTTCCGGACTTCTGGGCTGAGTTCCAAGTAAAGTACCCTGGAGTGCATGCAGTTTTTGGTAATGTACACGCAGCGCAGATTGTGCAAGGGTTTGTAGGTTCAGGAGATGGGCAGTCTGTGTTTAGTCACACACTAGGTATCTTTAACGGCGTGCTCGGGTTCTTTACGGTTTTGGTAGTCTCTTTTTATTTGGTGGTTGCAGACCAGAATGGCATGAAGGAGCTTATTCGGCCATTGGTCCCACCAGCAAAACGAGACTTGGTCATGAGTCTGACGAACAAGATTCAAAGAAAGATGGGTCTTTGGCTGCTTGGGCAACTCTTGTTGAGTATCTCAATTTTTGTAATGACGTATGTCGGACTGACATTGCTTGGCGTAAAGTATGCGTTAGTGCTGGCGCTTATGGCGGGGTTGCTAGAAGTGGTGCCGTACATGGGTCCGATTATTTCTGCTATTCCTGCATTTATGTTTGCTCTCGTACAAAGCCCTGCTTTGGCTGTGGGGGTAGTAATTTTGTACATTATTATTCAAAAAGCAGAGGGGTATGTGCTCGTACCAAAGATTATGCAAAAGACCGTTGGTACTTCGCCACTTGTGGTGTTACTCTCTTTACTTATTGGGCTAAAACTTGCTGGGGTTATTGGATTGCTTTTGGCAGTACCTCTTGCAGGGGCGGTATTGGTGCTTATAGAAGAGTTTTCGAGTGAACAAGCAGAACAGAAAGTAGCGTAAGAGCGAGTTTGGGGGTATCTGCTGTACAGAGGAGAAAAGAAATACTAGTAAGTAATTTTCGTATGTCAAAAAACTTTTATATTACCACAACGTTGCCGTACGTAAACGCAAAACCACACATTGGATTTGCGCTGGAAATTGTGTACGCAGATATTTTGGCACGGTACCATGCGTTGTTAGGCCAAGCTGTTTTTTTTAATACTGGTACAGATGAGCACGGGCAAAAGCTATATGATAACGCCGTGAAAGCAGGACTTTCCCCGAAAGAGTATGTGGATGGTTTTGCGAATCAATTTCGCTCTCTCGTTCCGAGGTTAGGTATTTTGCCAGATGTGCATTTTATTCGGACTACCGATGAACACCATGTTCGTGCAGCGCAAGCGTTTTGGCTTCGCTGTGTGGAAGCAGGGGACATTTACAAAAAATCTTACAGCGTGAATTACTGTGTTGGGTGTGAACTGGAGAAAACGGACTCAGAGCTGGTAGATGGATTTTGTCCGTTGCATCCAGGGAAACCACTGGAACAAATTGCAGAAGAAAATTACTTCTTTCAGTTTTCGAAATATCAAAAGCAGTTACTAGCTTTGTATGACGCAGCCGGTCATGATTTTGTGGTACCGAAAACTCGGTTGCATGAAATCCGAGAGTTTGTTTCTGCAGGTTTAAAAGATTTCAGTATCTCTCGGGTTCGAGAAAAAATGCCGTGGGGTATTCCAGTGCCAAATGACGACACACAAGTAATGTACGTTTGGTTCGACGCACTGATTAACTATATTTCTACGTTAGGATGGCCAGAGGAAAATGCAGAATTGAAAGTGCAAAATGCTCAGTTGAATACAGGTTCTGAGAACTCAGCATTCAGCACTCAGCGCTCAACATTTACAGATTTTTGGCCTGGGGTGCAGATTGCGGGGAAGGATAATTTGCGTCAACAATCTGCAATGTGGCAAGCAATGCTGCTCTCTGCGGGGTTGCCTACGTCTAAGCAGATTTTGATCCATGGATTCATTACCAGTGGTGGACAAAAAATGTCCAAGACTATTGGGAATGTGGTTGACCCATTTGAAATTATAGACAAGTTGGTTGCACAAGGTGTGGCAGAGGCGCAAGCAATCGACGCATTGCGGTATTGGTTTGCCCGTGAGATGTCTACCTTTGAAGACGGTGATTTTACATGGGAAAAATTTGTGGAAAGTTATAATGCAAACCTTGCAAACGGATTGGGTAACTTAACCAGTCGCATTTTGAAGATGGCGGCAAATGCAGGGATAGTGGAGAGTGAGCAGTGGACAGTGGACAGGTTTGATTCAGAGTTTTCTCGTTGTTTAGAGGCGTATGAAATACAGAAAGCTGCAGATTGGATTTGGGAGAAAATTAAATCCGCAGATGAATTTATTGCTAAAGAAGAACCATTCAAAAAGATTAAGGTAGATGCAGTTGCAGGGCAAAAAGACATTGCATTCTTACTGCAAGAATTAGCAGTAATCGCTTTTCACTTACAAGTTATTTTGCCTGATACTGCAGCACAGATTACTGCAGCCCTTCGAAGCGGTGACATACCGCGACTATTCCCACGATTAGCTTAAAAGAGCTTTTAAAGTGTTTTGGTAGATATGCTGATTGATACACACGCACATATAAACCTCCATGCGTTTCGGGACGATGCAGAAGCAGTGCTGCAGCGGGCATTTGATAATGGTATGACTGTGGTAAACATTGGGACAGAGTACCCCACAAGTAAACAGGCAGTGGATATGCTGGCGCAGTACCCGCATGGTGTGTATGCCGTTGTTGGTTTGCATCCTAGTCATACATATGACAATCCGTATTTAGACGAGAATGAAACAGCCCACGTGGTGGGTCGACAAGAATTTGATGTGGAAGCATATCGTCTTTTGGCGCAGCACGAGCGCGTGGTGGGTATTGGCGAGTGTGGATTGGATTACTACCGGTTGCCAATAAGTAGTTCTAATCTACGATTGGAGCCCGAATCTACGAATACCTACGAATCAACAGAAGAGATTAAGCAGTTACAGAAAGAAGCTTTTGGGAAGCAAATAGCACTCGCAGCGGAATTGGATAAAGCATTGGTTATTCACTGTCGACCAAGCAAGGGTAGTGATGATGCGTATGATGACGTACTCGACATAATTTCCAATTTCCAATTTCCAATTTCTAGCGAAGGAAATAAAATACTCAGATTTGAAGTACATTCTTTTACTGGTTCTCTTGAAGTTGCGCAAAAGTTCTTAGAGCTTGGTGCTTATATTGGCTTGAATGGTATTATTACCTTCGACAAAACAGGAAATATGGAAGAAGTAGTAAAAGGTGTGCCGCTTGAGCGAATTGTGCTTGAAACAGATTCGCCCTATTTGGCTCCAACACCTTTTCGTGGTAAGCGAAACGAACCGGCGTATATTGTTGAAGTTGCAAAAAAGATTGCAGAGTGGAAAGGCGTACCACTGGAAGTAGTCGAACAACAAACCACTTTGAATGCATGCAGGCTGTTTACTATCCGCATATGAACGAAACAAAAAAATTAGTCTACATCGACGAATATGGCCTTATTGGTAGTAACTTCTATTGGCATAAGTATGAAGCGAAAGGTTTAACCAAAGAAGATATACTGGCTGCCGGTCTAACGGGCGATAGAGTGCAAGTGGACGAGAGTCTTATTGTCCCGCTCCAGAGTATTGAACGTGATTTACGACCACTGGGTTACCGATTGTATATTAAAGAAGGGTACCGCTCGCGCGAGTTGTACGAGATTATCTATACACGAAGAGTGGAAAAGTTTGGAAAGGCAGAAACAGATTCACTACTTAACATGGAAGGGATGCCGCACGCACTTGGTCTTTCTGTGGATGTGGCTTTGTGGAGCTTGGCGGAAAATAAAGAAGTATACCTTCGAGACGGGGCTGACGGCGTCGACGCACTATTTATTTTTTTCTACAAAGCTAAGCCTGGGCCTGAAGCGAGTGCGTACCAAGCTTTGCAAGATACTTTAATCACCCACATGATGACACATGGTTTTCGGCTGGGGACAAAGCGCGAATATTTTCACTTTGACTTTCGACCTGACACGTTGCCAAATTATACCCAGTCTTAATTTCTTAGCATTTAGATGGTGCCCATCTAAACATGAATTATAGAGACTATAAAATTTTTTATGCGGGCGGTATCTACCATGTGTACAATCGTGGTGTTGCTAAGTCTGATATCTTTCTAGCCCCTGAAGATTATTCATTGTTTTTGTGGCGGTTGAAAGAGCAGGTTTTGAGCCTGCCCTTACCATTGGCAAAGAAGTCAGATTATCGAAGAAAAGTTTTTCCACCAAACTACTTCGAGTTGTACGCCTATTGTTTAATGCCAAATCATTTTCATTTGCTGATTAAGCAATTGGGTGATATCCCTGTGTCGGAATTATTACTTCGGGTTATGACAGGGTACAGCAAAGTGTTTAATGGCAAATACGAGAGGGTGGGGTCATTATTTCAAGATCAGTTTAAAGCAGTTTCTGTCGAGAGTGACAGCCAGTTGTTGTGGTTGTCTGCGTATATACATCAAAATCCGCTCACCGCGGGATTGGTCGCAGATTTACATGAATGGGCGTGGAGTAGTTACCATGAGTACGCTGGTGTAAGAAAAGGCAACCTTGTTAATGCAAAATTGATTCTGGGTATGTCTGAGATAGGAAACACTGACGGGTATAAAACATTTGTATCAACTGCTGGTAAAGAGATTGCATTGCGCAAAGATTTAGAGCTGGTATTATTAGACTAAAGAAAATATTTAGATGTATTTAGATGGGCACCATCTAAATCTTAATGTTTAGATGGTGCCCATCTAAATACATAAGCAAACAGCTAGAAGCTACGTTTATGGCGTTGATTATTTTTAATAAAAAACAAGAGATAGGGTTTCAGAGGTTTGCACTTTCTGTGTTTGCTGGCGCTACGTTGTTATTGTGTTTAGGGGTTGTGCATAGTATGGTGCATGGCATGGCGTACTATGTGAAGATTGGATCTGGCGCAGATGGGAGATTGCTGCTGGTGTCTGCGGGTATGTGCATTATTTTGATGGTTATGTATTTTGCGCAAAAGCCAGTGGTGGCAGTGAGCGATAAGCACGCACCCAAAGCGCCTTCGCTATCGCAATTATTACCAGCTGGTTACGAGCGGGCGGGGGATATTCGTCGCTTGTTTGCATATGTTATTGCTGGCGACATCTTATTGTTTGGGGTTGGGCTGCACCGGTTTGTGTTACTGCAAGCGAGTGGACATGTAGATGTTGTGGCGTCTTTGGGAGCTTTGGCTTTGGTGATTGTGGGGGTGTTTTTGCCTTTGCATTATGCTGCCATGCTGCGCTTGGATATGTGTGTAGAGGGGGTTCCGGAGGAATTGTGTGAATTTGCCCAAGAGCGCTTTTCTCAGATATTATACTGGGTATTGGTGGTGTTCTGGGCGTGCTTGTTTGCAGCATATGTCGTACTCTTGCTGTACAGCCAAGCGTATTGCCACTATAGTATGTGTTGAAAGGCTTATGGAAACACGATTCAGACAATATGATGAAACCCAATTGCGCATGACTGTGGAGCGTTTTGGGGACCAGTTGGACTCAATGGAACGCCGGATTGGCTATTTGCGGGCGAAGCAGGCTGTGAGCGATGGTGATATTGTATTGGTTGAACAGCGGGTGGCGGAGTTTCGCACAGCGGTGGCGGCTGCTACAGTGCAGCGCATGTCAGCTAGTTTAGTGGAGCACTTACAAAGTTTACAAGATGAGATAGACGAACTACTCGGTAGAGCAGAAAACAAGCAGGATTGAGACATTAGGATTTAAATACTATGAAACGATACAACCCCAAAGCAATAGAGGCGAAGTGGCAAAAGTATTGGCAAGCAAAGAAAACTTTTGCAGCTTCAGATAAATCTAAAAAGCCGAAAAAGTTTATTTTGGTTGAATTTCCTTACCCGTCTGGTGCGGGACTTCACATGGGGCACATGCGTGGGTATACCGCTGGTGACGTGACTAGCAGATATTGGCGCCTACAAGGTAAGGAAGTATTGTTCCCAATTGGTTGGGACGCTTTTGGGCTACCGGCAGAAAACTACGCAATCAAAACTGGGGTACAGCCAAAAAAATCTACTGCAAAGAACATTGGTAACTTTGTAAAACAAATTAATTCACTGGGGTATAGCTTTGACTGGAATCGTGTGGTAGATACCACAGATCCAGAGTACTACAAATGGACACAGTGGATATTTTTGCAGCTCTACAAAGCAGGGCTTGCCTACGAAGCAACCGCACCAATTAACTGGTGTCCGAAAGACAAAACCGGATTGGCAAACGAAGAAGTGATAAACGGTGCGTGTGAGCGCTGTGGTACCTTGGTAGAAAAACGAGAGATGCGCCAGTGGTACTTAAAAATCACTGCATACGCTGAAAAGCTTTTGGCTGGCTTAAAAGAATTACCTGAATGGCCGGAAATGGTTAAGCTGCAGCAGGAGAATTGGATTGG
>CAZZBG010000014.1:1698-3385 GCA_964652865.1 uncultured Candidatus Saccharibacteria bacterium | reverse complement strand
TACAAGCTTCGGGACTGGTTGTTCAGTCGGCAGCGATATTGGGGTGAGCCAATCCCAATTGTACATTGTGCAGCATGTGGTATTGTGCCTGTACCAGAAAAAGAGTTACCACTTACACTTCCGCCAGTCAAAAAGTACGAACCAACGGGAACAGGTGAATCTCCTTTGGCCGCAATTAGTTCGTGGGTGAACACAAAGTGTCCAACGTGTAAAGGTCCTGCGAAGCGCGAGACCAACACTATGCCGCAATGGGCGGGAAGTTCTTGGTACTGGCTTCGGTATGCAGACCCAAAAAATAAGAAAGTATTTGCAGACAAAGCAAAGCTGAAACGGTGGACTCCTGTAGATATTTACTTTGGTGGCATGGAGCATACTACTCTGCATTTGTTGTACTCACGGTTCTGGAATTTGTTTATGTATGACAAAAAATTAGTGACCACTAAAGAACCATATACCAAGCGCGTGCCTCATGGGATTATTTTGGCTGCGGACGGAGAGAAGATGTCCAAGTCTCGTGGTAATGTGGTTAACCCAGACGAAATTGTAAAACAGTTTGGCGCAGATACCGCACGTATGTACGAGTTATTCTTGGGACCACATGAAGCGCAGGTTGCATGGAATGACAAAGGCGCTGTGGGTGTACGCAGATTCTTGGAGCGGGTTTGGGGTTGGGTGCAGACGCAAGCGGTGGTACAGGCAAAAGGTAAAGACTCGGAACGTGCAGAGCGGGCGATTCACAAACTGATTAAAAAAGTTGGTGATGACATAGAAGCGCAGCGGTTTAATACATGCATTTCTGCGCTCATGGAATTTCACAACGAAGTAAAAGAAGAGCAGGTAAGTGTGAAAACCATTAAAGCATTTTTGACGGTGCTGTATCCTTTTGCACCGCATATTGCCGAAGAGTTGTATGTGCAGATTGGTGGAAAGAAGTCGTTGCAACACGAGCCATGGCCAAAATTTGACGCTAAGAAAATTGTGGAAGCAACCATCGAATTTATTGTACAGGTGAATGGCAAAGTAAAAGAAAAGCTTTCTCTACCCGTAGGGCTTTCTGAAGCAGAAACAACTGAGTTGGTGTTTGCGTCAGAAAAAGTGAGTAAGGCATTGGCTGGTGTTGCAGTGCGCAAAACAATCTTTGTTCCGAACAGGCTGATTAATTTTGTGGTGTAATTAGACTGTGCAAAAAAGCGTTGGAAAAAATTCCAACGCTTTTTTAGCGGGTGTTTACTGTGCCACCACTTTTGTTTGCAGCTCCAAAAGTAGCTTCGGCATTTCTGATCGGTCCACACCATATCCCACCTCCAGTAATTTCACGAGAACGGTTGCTCGTGTGACGTCTTCGTTTTTGCACGCACACAGGAGCGCGTGCAGGATTGTTACTTTTTGTGAGTCGGAGTTTTGGTGCCCACCAAACTCCGCCCACGCATGGGTATACGCATGTTGTGAGAGTCGAACTTGTGGCGCTTGCCATAGCTCTTCATCCCACTGATGAAGGTCAAACTGTTGCATAGTGCAACCCTCCTTTCCTATAACTACACTGTAACACGGTACTGGAGTTTTCTAAATGTCTTCGATTGGTTAGGGTTAAACCTGATATACTACTACTAAGAGTTTGCAAAGTTAAACAAAGACTATTCATGACGTTCAAGTTACGGCTTCCCCAATACTTTTCTTTTCGATTACA
>CAZZBG010000014.1:0-1598 GCA_964652865.1 uncultured Candidatus Saccharibacteria bacterium | reverse complement strand
GGGTTTCATGCGATTGTGGCGCGGTTTGCAAACCAAGGACAAGTGGGTAGGGAATTTAGTATGCTGACTGCTATTATCCAAGGGGCGCATATTTTAGGGCCTCTCTTTGGTGGGGTTATTGCGCAAGCGAGTGGGGGTAAAATGTTGTTGCTTGTTGCGTGTGGAGTATATTTGTTGTCTATTGTGCCACTCCTTTTGCATAAAGAACAGTTCCAAGAGCGCGCATTTGAGTATAGGCGAGTGTGGCGGTTGTTTAAAAAATACCCTTTGTTTAGTCTTGGGTATTGGGGTTTTGGGGAGGAGCTGCTGGCTCTGACAATTTGGCCAATATTTATATATTTAGTGGTGTCCGGGTACCAAGATACTGGGATAATGATTACTGCCGCTTCGGTAATCTCTACCATTATTAGCCTCTATGTTGGGAAATTGACAGATGGTCACGCCAAGCTTTCTTTGTTAAAATTAGGCACTTGGATAACTGCCGCTGGTTGGTTTGTGCGTCCGTTCCTGTCCGGTTCTGTTGGTGCTATTGCTTCGGACACAACGGCTCGAGTAGGGAAGAATCTGTATTTTATCCCACTCTCTACTATTACTTATGAACGAGCAGAAGCAGAAGACATTGTGCCGTATATTGTATTTTTTGAGCAAAGCTTGTCATTTGGAAAGCTTGCAATAGCACTTTTGGCTGCTGGGCTCTTTGCGCTATTTGGTGGGTTTGGGTTATTGTTTGTACTAGCTGGGGCGTTTAGTTTGTTTTATTTCTTATTGTAATTTAGTTCAAATACCGTATGACAGAACATAAAGACATGGAATTGCTGGACTTGGTAAAGCAAGAAGATATACGTCAGCAAGAAGAAATTACCCTTATTCCTTCCGAGAACTACGCGAGCCTAGCAGTTCGTGGTTTGCTTGCAAGTAGTTTGGCAAATAAGTACTCCGAAGGATATGCGGGTAAGCGGTACTACGAAGGAAATGCTGTTGTGGACGCTGTGGAGCTCCTCGCCATCGAGCGGGCGAAGCAGTTGTTTGCTGTACCACACGCAAATGTGCAGCCGTACTCTGGCAGCCCAGCAAACAGTGAAATCTTATTTGCCCTAGCAGAGCCAGGTTCTGTGGTGATGGGCTTGTCTTTGTCCTCTGGTGGGCATTTAACCCATGGGCATCCAACCGTGACATTTTCTGGAAGGTTCTACAAATCTGTGCAATTTGGACTCGATGCGCAAGCGCGGATAGACTACGCAGAAATGCAGCAGTTAGCAGAGCAGCACAAACCAAAAGTTATTTTCTTGGGTACTACTGCGTATCCATTTGAGCTAGATTGGCAAAAAGCACGAGAGATAGCAGATTCAGTCGGTGCGTATTTAGTTGCAGATATTTCTCATATTACTGGTTTAGTAATCGCTGGGGTGCATCCTTCACCAGTACCGTATGCGCATGTGGTCATGACGACCACGCACAAAACACTTCGCGGTCCTCGCGGGGCAATGATTTTAGTGACTGCTGCAGGTCTTGAAAAAGATCCAGATCTTGCGAAGAAGGTAGATGCTGCTGTTATGCCTGGCATGCAGGGCGGGCCACACAATGCGACGACCGCGGCT
>CAZZBG010000013.1:0-15516 GCA_964652865.1 uncultured Candidatus Saccharibacteria bacterium | reverse complement strand
AAAAAGCGTAAAAAGCTCTTGGATTGGAGTTGCCGGTATCTGAACTCTATGTTCCGCATGGGATTCCTTGTGAAGGTTTCATGTACGGAAACGACTACATGAAAATCTGTAGGAAGAAGTAGGGTAGTTTAAAACACAGCCATGATTTCATTACAACAATTTCAGAAGCAATTCAACGCTCGCTTGAGTGGCTTTTTTGCTTCACGTTTAAAAATATATTCCGAGTTAGGTACCGAAACAGTATTGCCGCAGATTATTACTCACGCACAGACAATCGCGCTTGCGGGTGGGAAACGGGTTAGGCCATACATTGCTCAGCTTGCGTACGAGTCGTTTGGCGGAAAAAAACGACAAGATATCCACGAGATTGGTATCGCCTTGGAGTTATTGCACTTGTTTGCGTTGACGCATGACGACATAGTAGACAGGGGTATGCTTCGGCATGGAAAACCTACTACGCAAATATACACAGAGACAATTCTACGTTCTCACAAACGGATTGGTGACCTGTCACATATTAGCAACGGACAAGCACTGTTAGTGGGTGACTTATTGTTTGCGTGGTCCCAAGAAATGATGCAGGGTTCTGGTGTGCAGTCGGTCGGGCGCAGGCGGGCGTGTGAAGCGTATAGACGTATGGTAGACGAAGTGATAGTCGGGGAAATGTTGGATATAGATCTTACCACGCAACGCGTTGTACCGCTGGAGATGGTCAAGCAGAAACATATTTTAAAAACAGCACGATACAGTTTTTCAGGGCCAATAGCCGTGGGTGCTCGATTGGCTTCGGGGCGCACGACGCATGATGTGTTTGCCAAAGAGTTTGGCGAGGCGTTGGGGCTTGCATTTCAAATTCAAGATGACACGCTCGATGTGGTAGCGGGTACGGGCAAGACTGCTTGCGTCGACGTGCAAGAAGGTCAGCACACATATTTGTCTAACTTTGTTTTTACGCAAGCGAAACCTGTGTACGCGAAACACCTTCGTCAGTATTTTGGCAAATCAGAAGCAGTCGCAGCTACCGAACAGATAACCCAGCTCTTTGCAGAGTCAGGTGCGCTTGCATATGCACACAAGACCGCAGGAAAACTCTTTGCGAAAAGTAGAACACTATTGCGGGCAAGTTCAGTTGCAAAAAATTTGCAAGGTGTCTGGTTATCTTTTATAGACACTATCGAACGTCGGTCCAAGTAATTATTTTTTTATGATAAGCACACAATTGCAGGAGGGGTATGAGGCGTGTAGAAAAATAATGCAGCACCATGGCAAAAGCTACTATTTTGCTACGAGTTTTTTTGGTGAAGTCTGGAAAAAACGATCCACTTGGGCGTTGTATGCGTTTTTCCGAATACCAGATGATATTGTCGATGAGCAGCCCGAAGCGAGTTCTGAAGAGCTCAGGACACAGTTAGATGCGTATGCTTCAGAGTGGAAACAAGCGCTTGCAGGGGAAAGTGCAAAGCCAGTCATGATGGCGATTGCAGATACCTTTGCTCGAGTGCAGATTCCAATTGCTTACGGTGACGCATTTCTCGCGTCGATGGCTATGGATATCGATACGAAGCAATACGCAACCTACGTAGATTTAGAGAAGTACATGTATGGCTCCGCTGGGGTCGTGGGGTACATGATGGCGTTGGTGATAGGCTTTCAGGATGCGCGTGCTTTGGAATATGCAAAGGTCCTTGGATATGCCATGCAGCTAACTAATTTTTTACGAGACATTGAAAAAGATTACACCGAACGTGGTCGGATATATGTGCCACAAGATGAGCTTGTGCAATTTGGGTTGTCGGTAGAAGATATCGCACAAGCGCGTTGGTCTCCACAATTTCGTAAGTTTATGCAATTTCAAATTGCTCGGGCATGGGCGTTATACGAAGAAGGAAATAAGTGTTTGCCGCTGCTTGATGCGCGTGGCCGGTTTGCGTACCAGATGGCGAGTGTGTTGTATGCCCGTATTCTGACAAAGTTAGAGCAACAAGATTGCAATCCTTTTGCTGGCCGTGTTTCTACTTCGTTCTTAGAAAAACTTTGGTTGTTGGTTCGGGTTCGGTTTGGGGCGGTATAGATTTTAGTCTTATGCAGTATTCTGAGTACTATGAATAAAAAAGCAATAATTATTGGTTCGGGGATAGGTGGTCTGGGCGCTGCTAACCTCCTTGCGAAAATGGGGTACAGTGTCACTGTGCTTGAAAAAAACGATTATCTTGGTGGCCGCGCAGGTCTAATTCAAGAAGCTGGGTACACGTTCGATAAGGGGCCATCGTGGTATTTGATGCCAGATGTGTTCGAGCATTATTTTAACTTGCTTGGGAAAAAGGTGTCCGACTATATTCACTTGGTACCTTTGCCGGTGAGCTACCGTATTTTTTTTGAAGGAACAGGCGAGCATGTGGATTTGTCGGCAGATCCTGAAAAAGTTGCCGCACTGTTTGAAAGTTTTGAGGTTGGTGCAGGGAAAAAGTTTATCGAATACCTTGCGAAAGCGGAGGAAGCGTATGATGTTGCCAAAGAGTTGTTTATGTATCGCAACTACGATTCCGCGTGGGATTTAGTCGATGTCAGGGCAACGAAAACTCGACTGAGTCCCAAACTGTTGTTGTCTATGGACCGGTTTGTGCGTGGGCATTTTACAGATGAACGAATCCAGAAAATCTTGCAGTACCAATTAGTGTTCTTAGGTGGTTCTCCGTACAACACTCCAGCGCTGTACTCTATTATGAACCATATTGATTTTAATATGGGAGTATTTTACCCCGATGGAGGCATTTACGAAGTTATAAAGGCCCTCGTAAAAATTGGCACTGAGTTTGGGGTAACCCATCGTACCAGTGCCCCCGTCGACAAGATTATAACGACCAACGGTATTGCAACTGGAGTTCGTTTGACTAGTGGCGAAGAACTGTTTGCTGATATAGTTGTGTCTAATGCCGATATGGAGCATACCGAAAGCAAGTTGCTGCAAACCTCAGAGCGAGAACGAAGTCCTCGCTATTGGGACAAGCGCACTCTTGCTCCTTCTGCGTTTATTATGTATCTCGGTATACGTGACCGTGTGCCAGAGTTGACCCATCATAACCTCATTTTTGCTCGTGACTGGAAAGCGAATTTTGGTGATATTTTTGATTCACCAAAATTTCCTGACAAGCCATCGCTCTATATTTGTGCACCAAGTGTTACCGACCCAACAGTGGCACCTGCAGGTAAAGAAAACTTATTTGTGCTTGCCCCAATTGCTTCTGGGCTGGAGTACACGCCAGAATTTTTAACCGAATATGGAAATAAGCTCCTTGACTGGGCAGGCGCTGAAATGGGCATCCCAAATTTGCGCTCACGAGTGGAGTACCGCAAAGATTACTGTGTAAAAGATTTTGCCGCAGATTACAATAGCTATAAAGGAACAGCGCTGGGTCTTGCCCATACACTGCGTCAAAGTGTGTTTTTACGACCAAATAATGTCAGTAAGAAAGTGGCGAATTTGTACTATGTGGGAGCGGGGACAAACCCAGGGATTGGTATGCCAATCTGTTTAATCTCTGCAGAGTTACTTGCCAAGCGATTATTGGGTACAAACCAAGCAGAGCCGCTGGAGCATTTGTAGTGGCTTGGGATACGCTAGTGTCGGGTAAAAAACAGAAAAAGAAAAATCGAAAAGCCGAGAATACCATTTAGAAAAGGAAACCACCGATATACACGAAATATCCACTGGCGGTTTGTGGAGAGCAAACTGAGGCAGATCATGCCAACGTACATACTGCCAAGTAGTATTCCGAAGACGCCAAGGTGTGGGTAGCTGAGTACTGCTGCGCCAAGATAACAAAAAGCACAAAAAACGAGCGTACGTGTAGCTCCAAGTACGGTGGCAATAGTACTGAGCTTTGCAGTTTTATCTGCATCTATGTCTGGGATGGCAGAGTAGGCGTGCATGGCCATGACCCATAAGGTTCCAGCAAAAAATACTTTCCAGTCAAAGTGTGCACCGCTGAGTAATGCGTACCCTACAAACCCTGGGAATAAATAGAGAATATTGAAGAAGCTGTCGAAGAGTGGTTTGGTTTTGGCTCTAATGGGTGGAGCGGAATAAAAGATGCCAAAAAACAAGAAGCCTACCACAGCGAGCGCTGGTGTGGTAGTTTGGTTCTGCACACAGTATACAAGGAGTAATGCGAGGAAGGGGGTGTTTGCAGCAACGATAGCGCCCCAGATTTTTGCTCTTTGGTTGGGTGCGACGAGTGTCTCGTACGCATTCTTTTTGGGGTTGTGGCGGTCTGTTTCAAAATCGAAAATGTCGTTTACGCCGTAGATAAGTAAATTTGCGGGGAACAAAAAATAGAGTAAGAAAAGCAATGGCCAAAATCCGTACAGTGCACTTGTACTCGTGTTGGCTGCGACGAGTCCAATGAGGTAGGGTCCAGCCAAATACAGCCAAAACCGAGGACGGCTAATTTTGAATAGTTCACTCGTATGCATACTGGTAGTATATCAGTTTTCAATGATACACTAAGGCTATGGAAGTTACCCCAACTGTTTCCGTTATAATACCAACTTTGAACGAGGCATCGAATATAGCAGATCTTTTGAGCGATCTACGGGTACAGACTTGTAAGCCGCTTGAGGTGGTTGTGGTTGACGGGTATTCCCCAGATGGTACTGCAGCGTTGGTTGCAGGGTTTGGTGATGTACGGGTGGTAAGCCACGGTCCGCATGTGGCAAAGCAGCGAAATATAGGTGGTTATATGGCGGTGGGTGATGTGCTGATTTTTTTAGACGCAGATACTCGCATCGAGCCAAAGTTTGTTGAGCGAGTCGTGCGTGAATTCGAACGAAGGCGACTCGACGTAGCATGTCCTTGGTATGTCCCGCATCGGTCAACTGTGCCAATTCATGCGGTGTACATTTTGTTTAATTCGTTGTTTTATGTATTACAAAAAATACTAGCAAGCGGCGCGGGTAGTTGTATTGTGGTGCGGCGGTCAGTATTTTGGAATAGTAGAGGATTTTCCACAGCAGTGACTTTTGATGATATTGAGTTGATACGACATTTATCATGGCGGTATCGATTTGGTATGTTGCATGTGCCCGTGCGAGTGTCCGATAGACGATTTCGTACATATGGGGTAGTGAAAATGACGGTTGTATATTTTGTATTAAGTTTATTTTTTGCTGTCGGTGCTTTTCGCGCAGCAAACCTTATCCACTATGAGTTCGGAGCTTACCACAACCGAAAAGCTAAAAAAAATTCGTGATGCAGTACTTGCTTTGACTGATTCGCCTTTGTACGAATACCGAGTATCAAATGGGTATTTCCCGGTGCTTGGTGAGGGGAGCCATGCTGCACAAGTGGTGTTTGTGGGCGAAGCGCCAGGGGAAAAAGAAGCGAAGACAGGGCGACCCTTTGTGGGTGCTGCAGGGAAAGTGCTCACGGGTTTATTGGAAGGGGTGGGTGTTTCTCGTGAAGATGTCTATGTTGCTAACCTTGTAAAAGATAGGCCTCCACAGAATCGTGACCCGCTGCCTGAAGAAATAGCCCTCTACGGTCCGTTTCTACTACAGCAACTAGAAGTTATACGACCGACGGTGGTAGCGACTCTTGGTCGATTTTCTTTGCAGTATCTCTTAAGTCAGTTTGGAGCGCCGGAAGCTGGGCAGACAATTTCTAGTTTGCATGGAGTGCCGATTCACGTGCAGACAATGTGGGGAGCTTGTACGGTTATGCCGTTGTATCACCCTGCAGCGGCGCTGTACAACCCTTCGCTGCGCGCAGTGCAACAGCAAGATATGCAGAAGGTGTTTGATATACTTAAGCAGTCATGAGTCGTACAATGAGTTGGTTTGACCTTACCGTATGTTTATAGATGTTCCAAAGTTAGTTCATACTGCAGGCTATGCAGGAATCTTTGCTATTGTGTTTGCAGAAACTGGCCTTTTAGTAGGCTTCTTTTTACCTGGGGATAGTTTACTTTTCACGGCGGGTATCCTAGCTTCCCAAGGGTATTTGAGCGTTGTCTGGCTGTGCCTTGGTTTGTTTGTGGTGACTTTACTTGGCGATAACACCGGCTATGTTATTGGTCGGCATGTCGGACCAAAATTATTTACAAGGCCAAAATCACTCCTGTTTAACCCAGACCACTTACAGAGGAGTCATGCGTTCTATGAACGCCACGGAGGTAAGGCAGTAATTATTGCGCGATTTGTGCCTGTGGTGCGCACGTTTAGTCCGGCGGTGTCTGGTTTGGCACATATGCGTTATGCAAAATTTTTATTGTTTAGTCTTTTTGGAGCGCTGTTATGGTCGGTCGGTCTCACCCTGCTAGGGTATTGGTTGGGCCAAGTGGTGCCACATATTGAAATGTATATTATCCCTGGGGTGTTCCTGATTATTTTACTTTCGGTGAGTCCAGGGATTTACCATGTGTTAAAAGATGCAAAAAGTCGCGCTGCATTGTTTCGCTTTTTTAAAAAATAAATTTAAGGTTAGTATTTTCTATGCTTTCTGAGCGAGTGCGAAAACTAAATACCATTGAAGTTGGGGACAGCGTTGGCCCTGTGGTGTACTGGATGAACCGAGATCAACGAGTGCATGATAATTGGGCACTGGCATATGCTGTGTCCGAGGCGCGTCGGCTTGAGGTCGGAGTCTGTGTAGTGTTTTGTTTGCGCGAAAAGTTTCTACATGCGACTGAGCGCATGGGCGATTTTATGCTCACAGGATTAGCAGAAGTGGAAGCTGTTTTACGAGATCGCCACGTAGCTTTTGAATTCCTTATCGGGAGCCCTAAAGAAAAAATACCTCAGTTTGTGCGCAAGGTGCATGCGTCTCTCTTGGTTGTTGACCAGAACCCGCTCCGCGTGGTTCGTGCGTGGAAAAAACAAGTGGTAGAACAGGTGAGCGTGCCTGTGTTTGAAGTGGACGCGCACAATATTGTGCCCGTGTGGACAGCAAGCCAGAAACAGGAGTTTGGTGCGTATACGTTGCGGCCAAAATTACACCGCTTGTTACCTCGCTTCTTGGAAGATACTGTACCTGCGCTGCGGGCGTTGCACAAAGACACGTTTCTGCAAGTCGCTCCAGTGGATTGGAAAAAAGTACGTCGGAGCTTGGTTTTGGACACTGCGGTGCCAGCAGTGGATTGGGCGCACGCAGGGGAAAAAGCAGCGCGACAGTGTTTGAAAACGTTTATCACACAAAGGCTCGAGACATATGCGAGCGACCGCAATGACCCAACCAAAGATGCGCAATCAGGCTTATCGCCTTACCTACACTTCGGACAGATTTCGGCAGCGACTGTGGTGAGGGAAGTATTAGAAGCAACGGGTATGTCTTTGGAAGCAGCGCTGCGGAAGTATCCAGACGAACATGGTTTGCGTGCATCTGTGGCAGCCTTTGTAGAAGAGTTAGTGGTGCGGCGTGAGTTGTCTGATAATTTTTGCTTTTACAACGCTCACTACGATACTCCAGCTGGGTTTCCAGAATGGGCGCAAAAAAATATGCAGGAGCATGCACAAGATGCGCGTGAGTATACCTACACCAAGACGCAGTTTGAACATGCTGTAACACATGATGCGCTCTGGAACGCCGCGCAAACCCAACTGGTGCAGACTGGAAAAATGCATGGGTATATGCGGATGTATTGGGCAAAAAAGATTTTAGAGTGGACCAAGACAGTGGCTGAGGCTATGCGCATTGCAATATATTTGAACGACAGGTACTCGCTAGATGGCAGAGACCCGAATGGGTATGTTGGTATTGCATGGTCATTGGGCGGGGTGCACGATAGGGCGTGGTTTACGAAGCCTGTTTTTGGAAAGATTCGTTACATGTCTTACGGTGGTGCAAAGTCTAAGTTTGATGTGCAAAAATATATAGATACCTATAAAAAAGGGTAACCCTTTCGCCGCGAAAGGGTTACCCTTTTCATTTTATTTAAATACGTATGAGATATAGAGATAACAAGCAGTTCTATCTTGGAGGTATCCACCATGCTTATAATCGCGGAGTGAATAAAGAGAATATTTTTTTGGAGGCAAGTGATAATGTAGCTTTTCTACTTCGATTAGGGATATTAATAGGTTTACCAAAACCGAGTTATTCGAATCTTAGCTTGCATGCATTCCGACCGAGTGATTTTGATGTGCTCGGTTATTGTCTGATGCCGAATCATTTTCATCTGCAAATTCAACAGAAGGGTGACGTGCCAACGAGCGAGTTATTGCATAAATTATGTACCAGCTACGCTATGTACTTTAACCGCAAATATAAACGTCTTGGTCCATTATGGCAGGACACCTTCAAAGCAAAAGATGTGACTGATGATCCCTATTTGCTTACTCTTTCCGCGTATATCCATAATAATCCTGCCAATCCTGATACGTACGTATATTCAAGTTATCAAGACTATCTTGGCTTGCGCGAAAGTCGTTTGTGCAAACCAGCACTCATTATGTCTCAGTTTTCTAATAGTATTGAACAATATAAATCCTTTGTAGAAGGTTGGAGGAAGAAAGATGTGGGCAAGGTTCCATTTTGGGGCTAGCGCTCATGTAAAAAGGGTTACCCTTTAGCTGCTAAAGGGTAACCCTTTTTGTTTTCTATTTTTTATCGTGGAATTTTTTGTGGATCTCTCGCAGGCCTTCGTTGGTCACGTGCGTGTAGATCTGCGTTGTGGTAATGCTTGCGTGTCCGAGCATGGTTTGCACTGAACGGATGTCGGCGCCATTTCGTAACAGGTCTGTAGCAAAGCTGTGTCTGAATGTGTGTGGGGTAACTTTTTTAGTAACACCTGCAAGCATAGCGTACTTGTGAATTATCCGTTGCACCGAGCGGGCAGAAAGGCCGACCGCTTCGTGTTGGCTAATGACTTTTACTTTCCCTTGGGCGTTCATCTGGGCGGTGACGCTTTGTCCAATTTTTGTATGAGCGATAAATAACGCAGGGTGGTTGTCGGTTCGTTTGGCGAGGTATGCTTTGAGCGCGGTAGTTGCTTCGGGAGACAAGAAGACCAGTCTGAGTTTGTCGCCCTTACCACGTACGGTAAATTCTGCACGGTCCAAGTTCACTGTTTTTTCCGTGAGCTGCACAAGCTCGGAAATACGGACACCAGAAGAAAAGAGCGTATGGAGAATTGCGGTGTCGCGGAGGCGAATGAGATCGTCTTCTTCTTGTTCTGTAGCTTTCAGAATCCGGTCTAGTTCGTCTGTGTCGAGTGCATGTACTTCGCGGCTGGGGTTTTTTGCCAGCTCAATCTTTTCTGGCGCCATGGTCTTTACGTCTTGCTTTGCCAGATATTTTAAAAATGCACGCAGCGCAATCACGTGAAAGCTCTGGGTAATAATTTTTAAGTTTTTGCCTCGGTCGTCAATAAGTCGGTTGAGGTGGAGCCTGTATCTTTTTACAATATCTGCAGTGACCTCTTCTGGCTTTGAAACATGCTCGGTTGCAGCAAAAGACAAAAAACGTCCAAGGTAGTGTTCGTAGTTTTCTGTGGTTTTGCGGCTTTTATTTTTCTCTATTTCGCAGTATTCCAGAAAGTCTCGGACGTATCTGGCGAGAGGAGATTCAACACGTGGGGTAGAGCTCATGTATATAGTATAGCGTAGGAGAGGAAGTAACGAGTAACTAGTAACTAGTTGCGAGAAAGAGAAGAGTCTTCACGTCTTAAAGTCTTCACGTCGAACGGAAATGTAGTAACGAGTAACTAGAAAGAGAAGAGGAAAAAACAAATTCCATATCACAAGCGCGAAATAACAAATAAATTCCAATCTGCCAGCTGGCGGAGGTTGACAAAACCCCAAACAAATCTAGACTTTCAAGGTTGCACGGATATAGCCTAGATGGGCATCTTCTCACAAGAGAGAAACTAGTACACCACATCTGAAATACAAACAGTGAATATATAAATAAAGTTATGTGAGAAGATGCCCATCTAGGCGACACCAAGTACGAAACCTGAAATCACCAGCGAGGCAACAAATAAACATAATTGTAACTCATGGAGAAAACAACAGGGTATTGTTAGATGGTGCCCATTAAGCCCGTGCTGACTATCGCTATTCCCCACAGCCTGATTTAAGGTCCGTTGTCACTTTCCTGTATTTTTTTCTAACAGCTGTAAGCTAATAGCTAGTAGCTATGTAGGATTTGCCAAAAAGAGCAATAAATTGGTATAATGTGCCTAAGATTTATTTAAACCACGGGTTGGACCTAAAGCAGCCAATTTCGTGCAGAAAGGACATTTTATGCTTAGCAAACAAGAGAAAGATGCGTTAATTAAGAAGTTCCGTACCCACAAAGACGACACAGGGAGCCCAGAAGTGCAGATCGCTATTTTGAGCAAAGAAATAGAGCAAGTCAGTGAGCACTTGAAGGTACACAAGAAAGATAACCACTCTCGTCGCGGGCTTTTGAAGATGGTAGGAAACCGCCGTCGTTTGCTTCGCTACTTGCGCCAAGAAGACGCAAAGCGTTTTGAAAAGATAGTTGATAAACTAAAAATTAAAGTCGTAATGACTGCTGCGCCAACCAAAGCTGCTGCAAAATCTGAACCAGAGCCAGAAGCAGTTGTAGAATAAGAGTAGGCGTAAAACACACCCGCATGACTTCTGACCCAAAAACAAATGCATTTGAAGCAGAGTGGTTTGACCTCGCAAAGAAAATTGTGAGTCAAATTGCTGCAGATCCTGAAATAGTGGAAATGCGTGCAAGCTTTGCCGAAACACACACACTGACGTTTGAACAACGAAGTCAGTTTGTGTCTATCGCCAACAAAGTGAAAGCAGCGGTAATGCATGAAGTCTATGGCGCAGAAGGTACTCCGGAATTCGAAGAGTTTAAAGAGCGCTGGCGTAACTGGTACGACAATAAAGGGGTAACTAGCACAAACCAAGGTTTGCGTAGGCTTACCAACGAAGAGCACATTGTGTACAGCAGTACTCCAGATGCGGAAGAATTTTTTTCGAATTTAGAACACACAACAAGTGAGGCGTCCTCGTAGGTGGGCGTCTCACTTGTGTGCATATGCAGCAAGTGTATTTATAAAGTAAATGTGGTGAGTGGTGTATAAATAACGCGAAGACTAATGTTTAGTCGTCGTCTACTTATACAGCACTGCCGCAGGAAAGTATGTAAGATATGTTAGATAAAAAAGTAATACAGTGTGATGTGGGGAGTCAGACGGTCAGTTTTGAAACTGGTCGTATGGCACGCCAAGCAGATGCCGCAGTCTTCGCTCAGCAAGGTGAAACTGTGGTGCTTGCAACTGCAGTCATGAGCAATAAGGCTCGTGAAGGGATGAATTATTTTCCACTCTTGGTGGATTACGAAGAAAGACTCTACGCCGCCGGAAAGATTAAAGGTAGCCGTTGGATAAAGCGTGAAGGAAGAGCAACCGACGATGCTATTTTAACTGGACGTGTTATTGACCGTACACTCCGCCCATTGTTCCCAGACGGAATGCGCAACGATGTGCAGGTGGTAGTGACCGTGCTGAGCGTAGACGGTAAAAATGACCCAGACATGCTCGCAGTAACCGCTGCAAGCATGGCTTTGATGTTGTCTGGTATTCCGTTCGATGGACCAGTTGCGGCAGTGCGTGTCGGGAAAGTAGACGGTGCATATGTGATTAACCCTACCCACGAGCAGCGCGCACTCAGCTCTATGGAACTGGTGGTATCTGGTACCGGTGAATATGTGATGATGATAGAAGCAGGCGCTGCGCTTGTTTCTGAAGAAGACATTATTGGTGGGATAGATTTTGCCCAGCAGTATTTGAAAGTGCTCACAAAAGTACAACATGACTTTAAGGCGCAAGTGGGTAAGCCAGCGAGAACTGGTGTTTACATGTTGCCAAATGAACAAGTCATGAGCAAAGTGAAAGAGCTTTTGACTTCCGAGCGTATTGAACATGCAGTCTATGTCCAAAGCAAAGAAGAACGGGAGACCCGCATTAACGCACTCATTGCTGAAGTGCTCACAGAAGTGAAAACCACTTTTCCAGACGGCGTAGAAGGTGTTGCCAATCTGGAGCGTGAAGTAAATGAATGTATAGATAAAGTTCTGAAGAAGTATCAGCAAAAACAGATTTTGGAACACGAGAGACGGGTAGACGGCCGACGTCTCGATGAAACTCGTGAAATAACGTGTGAAGTTGGTGTGCTCCCTCGCACGCACGGTTCGGCACTGTTTACCCGTGGAGAAACGCAAGTATTGTCTGTGGTGACTTTGGGTAGTAAGAGCGACGAACAAATTTTGGACGGTATAGAAGATCCAGTTGACGGTACTGCAAAGCGCTACATTCACCACTACAACATGCCAGGGTACAGTGTCGGTGAAGTGTCGCCTTTGCGTGGTCCAGGGAGACGTGAAATTGGTCATGGTGCTTTAGCAGAGAAAGCAATCGAAGCTTCTGGTGTTTTGCCAAAGCAAGAAGATTTCCCATATACCATGCGCTTGGTGAGTGAAGCAATTGCCTCCAATGGCTCTACTTCTATGGCATCTACCTGTGGTTCTAGTCTGGCGCTTATGGACGCAGGCGTGCCAATTGCAGATGTGATTGGTGGTGTGGCTATGGGTTTGGTCATGGACGAATCTAACCCAAGCAACTTCAAAGTACTGACTGACATTGCGGGTATAGAAGACTTCAACGGTCACATGGACTTTAAAGTGACCGGAAACGAAAAAGGTGTGAGTGCCATGCAAATGGACATTAAAGTGAAAGGGTTAACCCCAGAGATTTTGGCGAAAGCTATCTTGCAAGCGAAGCCTGGACGCATGTTCATTATTGGGAAAATGAAAGAAGCGTTGCCAGCGCCTCGTGCTGAGCTGTCCCAATATGCTCCACGCATTACCAGCTTCTTTATTAAGCCAGACAAGATTCGCGAAGTTATTGGCACTGGTGGGAAAGTGATCAACGCAATTATTGCTGCGACAGGTGTAAAGATTGATATAGAAGATAGCGGACAAGTAATGGTTGTTTCCACCGATGCAGCAGCTGCAGAAAAAGCAGTGCAGTGGATTCAAAATATTGTAAAAGAAATCGAGCCTGGTGAAGTGTATGACGGCACGGTTACTCGACTTATGGACTTTGGTGCGTTTGTGGAAGTGCTTCCTGGTAAGGAAGGTTTGGTGCATATTTCGCAACTTGCCAATTACCGCGTGAACAGAGTAGAAGATGTGGTAAAAGTGGGCGATGTGCTTAAGGTACAAGTCAGTGAAATAGATGACCAAGGTAGGGTTAACTTAACGCACAAACCTTTTGCGCCAGCTCCAACCCCAGAGCAACTGGCTGCGGCGCAGTCTGACCGAGGTGCGCGAGGTTTTGATTGGAAGCCAAATGGACGAGGGGATCGTCCAAGCGGTGGTCGCCCAAGTGGGGCGCGACGCTTTGGTGGTAAATAGTAGTGACTTGTGGGTGCTGGAGTTTTCCAGTACCCACTCTTTATGCGTATATGGACTATTTTGAAATACTAAAAAAAGATGAAACGACCAGAGCACGGCTCGGGGTTATTCATACTGCGCATGGCGATGTACAAACACCTCAATTTTTACCTATTGGAACCCGTGGTACGGTAAAAACAGTGACCAGTGAAGAGCTCAAGTTTTGGGGTGCGTCTATGGTTCTGGCAAACACATACCATTTGTGGCAGCGCCCTGGGGATGGCTTGGTGTACAAAGCAGGTGGTTTGCATGGCTTTATGAATTGGAAAGGGCCAATTTTTACTGACTCGGGTGGGTTCCAAGTGTACTCACTTGCCAAGATGCGCAAAGTTATGGAAGTTGGTGTTATGTTCCAGTTCGACATGGATGGCAAACACGAAGTGCTCAGCCCAGAAAAGTCAGTAGACATACAAGCGAACTTAGGCAGTGACGTGGCTTTGATTTTGGATGATTTTCCTGGGTACCCATTTGACTACGAACGAAGTCGCGAGTCTATTGCACTGACACGGCGCTGGGCCGAGCGTGCTTTGGCTGAGTATAAAAAAATTATTACTGATGGTGATCCAGTAAACCCTGGGCAAAAACTGTGGGGGATTGTGCAAGGGGCGAATTTTGAAGACTTACGCAAACAGTCTGCACAAGAAATGACCGACCTAGGTTTTCCTGGTTTTGCTATTGGTGGTGTGGCAGTAGGAGAGCCACATGAGGAAATGATGCGGGCAATAGATTTTTCTGTACCATTTTTACCAGAAAATAGCCCGAAGCATTTACTGGGTGTGGGTACGCCTTTTGATATTATTCAAGGAGTCGCACGAGGGTGTGATACTTTTGATTGTGTTATCCCAACTCGTGAAGCACGCCACGGGCGTTTGTATATTTCTGCACGTAGTGAAAGTGGCGCAGAAGGGTATCAGACTATAGATATTCGTTTAGAAAAGCACAAAGAAGATTTTGTGCCGATAGATAGCTCGTGTAGTTGTTATGCGTGCTTGCACCACACGCGGGCTTACGTCCGACACCTGTTCCAGACAGGGGAACCTCTTGGAGAGCGTCTTGCGACAATGCACAACTTGCGCTTCTATCTTACCTTCATGGAGAAAATTCGTACCGCACTGGAGAACGATTACTTTGATCGTATGCTCGAAGAGTTTAAAGATTACACCCCCGTACGAGAATAGTACTCTGCTGGTTACCATGTCGTTACCATGGTCACCATTGCAACCGTTACGAAGGTGACCATGGTAACGGTTGGATGGCTTGACGGGGTAACTAAAAAATTGTATAGTGTGGCTTGTAAAACAAGAGGAAAATATTGCGCAAAAAAATCTTGCCTAATATTTTCTTTTTGTTTTTTCACACTCTCACTCGTGTGAGGGTAATAACTAATGTCTCTGGAACCTAAAGGAGGGATCCGCAATGAAACGAATGAGTATTTCATTGATGTTGTTGGTAGCTTTCTTTTTCTCAGTGGGGTGTAAAAAAATGTCCCCTGAGGCTGTTAAGCTGTATGCGTTCCTAAAAACTACAGAGAGCCATCAAAAAATCTCTGATTTTCAAAGGACGCAAAGGACAATCGGGTGCACTGTTACCCTAGGGGCTGGCACGCGCTATCGCATCACTTTCCAGCGAGATAATATTGCGACCTCAGCGATAAATCTACGCATCGAAAAAACTGAGGTTAGTGGAGAACAATTTCTCATTTCTGATGGCTCATCGGATGGTGTTGTGGATTTTGCAACGGCTACAATAAATGGTAAGAAGACTGAAATTTTAACAAATGTAGGCGTTGATTCTCACGGCCTCAAGGAATTATGGAAGAGCAGAGAAACTCAATGGTTAACTGAAATTAACCAAGCTTTGGGTTTACCCTAACATCACGTAATAATGTCACTTCGTGGCAATTTTGCATCACGGTGTAGTCATGTAGAAGACTTATAACCGCCATGGCGCGGTTACTTTAAACCCGAAGGGGGTGCAACGATTTAGTTTGCGCCCCCTTCTTTTCCTTTTTAGGTGGTTTTGACGGTGGGGGTTTTGCTGGTGTATACTAGCTGTAGCTGTGAAAGCCGTGGCTGGCTGGA
>CAZZBG010000012.1:10287-16316 GCA_964652865.1 uncultured Candidatus Saccharibacteria bacterium | reverse complement strand
AACAGTGCTTACAGTGCTGCACTCCTCATCCTGACAGACGGTGGAAATATGGGTATTGGCATGTCCCCAACATATAAGCTCGATGTCTCTGGTGACATCCGCACATCTGGCACCTTCCGCGGAACGTGTAACGTTGACCCAGCATTCTCTGACTTTGACTGTGCTGACTACGCTGAAATCTACGACTCGGTAACACCAGTTACTGCTGGAGAAGTCTTAGCCGTGAGCAGTGTCGGTGGAAAAAAAGTAGAAAAATCTAGTAAAGGATACCAAAAGAGCTTGCTCGGTGTTGTTTCCACCAACCCAGGAGCACTACTAGACGGTACCAACTTCCTTGCTGGTGGTACAGCGAGCGCAACCAACAACCCAATGCGCCCAGCGGTCGCCCTTGTCGGACGCGTTCCAGTCAAAGTTACTATGGAAAATGGGCCAATCCTCCCTGGGGACTACATCACCTCTTCTGCAACCACATCAGGATACGCAATGAAAGCAACACGCAGTGGGCAAGTTATTGGTCAAGCAATTGAAAGCTTTGATGGCAGCAACCCTGCAAAGCAAACTGTTGTCATCTACGTAAAACCTGGGTATCAGTTCATAAACAACACCTTTGTACTGGAAGATGGCGAACAGCTCGCAAACACAAACAATCCAACATCCCCAGAACAAGCTGGCACATTGGTCATAAACCAAAAAGGGAGCGGTTCTATTCTGCAAGTACAAAAAGAAAACACAGATAGATTACTCCTCACGAACGAAGGCACCTTCCTACTTTCTGCCTCGGCAAGCACAGGTACAGTGTTTGAAATAAAAAACAACGACACTTCCCTACTGGCCATATCTCATACAGGCATGGTAACCACCCAAGGCACAATCTTTGTGAAGAAAGACTTAGTCGTCTTAGGTAGAATACTCGGTTCTACTGCAATTGTGGCAAAAAATACTAGCTCCCAAGACATTCACCAAGGAGACTTGCTCATGTTGACCGGCGCAACAGATGTACCAACCCTCGGTGAACAGCCAACCATTACCGTTGCCCCAGCAATTAGCAGTGAAACCGCAGTCATTGTAGGTATCGCAGACAGAAACCTCTCCGACTTCAATATCGACGAGTCCCTCACCAGCACTGACCCTACTGTTATAAAACCAGGAGAATTCTTAAGCATTGTCATCACTGGTACATATAAACAAGTAGCAGTCACTGGAACAGTCTCGCTTGGGGACAAGCTAACTGCATCATCTGTTGCAGGAAAAGCTCAAAAACTAGAAAACTCAGCACAAGGGCAAATTATCGGGGTTTCATTAGACAGCACCATTAGCGCCAACAATACCGTGCGAGTCATGCTTATTTCTGGATTTCAACAAAGCCCTATTGTAAACCAAATAGTCTCCCAAATCCCTCCAGACAGTAACTCGAATACCCCCGACAATTCTCCTCCTCCAACAGAAGAAAGCGCACCAAACCCAGAAGGGTAAAAACTGCCTAAGACTAAACAAAACCCACCAAAAATTGGTGGGTTTTTCTGTGTAACCCACAAATTATATCCACAGAAATCACAGGATATCCACAGTTAATCAACAAATTAAAACATTACTCGCTTATATATGCGGAATCATATGGGTATAGCATGTTGATAACTACCTTGTTAGAATGAAGTATCTTTAAGTTTAAGTACACTAAACTTACTAGAAATACATAAAAATTACCTAGCTCTGTACTTAAATTTCTAAAACCTCGAACCGAAATGAACAACGACCAAATCTGGCAGGCAATCCTTGGACACTTAGAAGTATCTCTTTCTAAGGCGAATTTTAATACATGGCTCAAAAACACTCATATTTCAGAGAAAACTGAAGATGTCATAACCGTTTCCGTTCCAAGTACCTACCACAAAGATTGGATCTCTAGTAAGTACAACGCCGAGATGCTTAAAGCACTCAAGGGAATAGCACCAGAAATAAAGTCTATAAAGTACCAAGTTGGACAAATGCAACGCCCGCAAGTACAAGTAGAAGCCACACAGCAAACAGAACAAAACCCACAACAAACCACGCAAAGTACCCAGCAAAACAACGCAATCCAGCAAACAATCCAAAATCAATCAAATATTAACCCAAAGTACATATTTGATAACTTCATTATTGGTAAAAATAACGAACTTGCCCACGCGGCAAGCTTAGCCGTAGCAAAAAACCCAGGCACCCAGTACAACCCACTCTTTATATATGGGGGAGTGGGGCTAGGGAAAACCCACTTAATGCACGCAGTTGCCAATAAACTATTAAGCGAAAACCAACGCGCGAAAGTCTTATATCTCACCAGTGAAAAATTTACCAACGACTACATAAACGCCATTTCTACTAAGAAAATGGATGAATTTAAGCAGCATTACCGAACGGTAGACATGCTTCTTATTGACGATATCCAGTTTATTGCCGGCAAAGAAGGGACCCAAGAAGAATTCTTCCATACCTTCAACGAACTTCGCGACAAAGGTAAGCAAATCATCATTACTGCCGACCGTTTACCAAAAGATATCCCTTCTATTGAACAACGTTTGGTTTCGAGGTTTGAATGGGGGATGGTTGCCGACATTCAAGCCCCTGATTTAGAAACGAGAATGGCAATTCTCCGCACAAAATTAACCAAAAGAGGTGCAACTATAGACGAAGACATTGTCTATTACATAGCAGAAAACATTCAAAACAACGTTCGAGAACTGGAAGGGGCGTTAAATAGGCTTCTCGTGTTTCAAGAGTTGGAAAACAGGACAGTTACGCTAGAACAAGCGCAAAACATGCTCCAAGGCATGATGAACAACAAGAAAAAGGGGATTACCGTCAAGAAAATCGTCGCTTTGGTAGCAGAATTCTACAACGTAACCGGTGAAGACCTTATAAAGCAGTCACGCCGTCAGGAATTTGTAAAACCGAGGCAAATCGCTATGTTCTTGGCCAGACAAGAGCTAAACAGCTCATTTCCAAGCATTGGCGAGTTCTTCGGTGGACGCGACCACACCACAGTTATGCATGCCGTAGAAAAGGTTCAGACAATGATAAAGGAGAAAGAAGGGTTTAAACAAGAGATAGACTTAATAACCGATAAACTCTATGCCTCATAAACACTCTGTATAACATGTGGAGAAGGGGAGGGAAAAGGTAACCATAAGTTGTGCACGAAAAGACTGAAAAAGTGGATAAGTTGCACGTGTATGCTCATCTGTGGATTACCCACCTACTTATCCCCACGATTACTGTTCGTTTACTCCCAAGTTATCTACAAAATTTAGTCCTACAGATCATTAAAACTACCCAGTATTTATTACCGAAGAATGAACGACTGCAGACACTATCCACTTTTCCACCGTTCTTATTGTTATTACTAAGTATTTTATTTATATATCCAATGAAAATAATAATAGTACAAGAAAATCTAAAGAATGCACTTGGAATATGTAGTAGAGCTGTTTCAAGTAGTAGTACATTAGCAATCTTAGGAAGTGTTCTGTTGAAGACTCAAAGCGGAATGCTTAAGATATCAAGTACAAATTTGGAAATAGGTATTTCTGAATTAGTTCGTTGCAAGGTAGAAGAAGAGGGGTCAGTATGTTTACCTGCTAAATTACTGAATGAAGTAGTTTCAAGCCTTCCAGCCGAACCAGTAACGCTCGAAGTGGTTGAAGGTGGGTTGCGTCTCTCGGCAGGAAAATTCCGCACAACGCTTAAAACCGTTCCTACAGAAGACTTTCCACGCATAGCAGATGCTCTGCCGGCAGAGGTGGTTTCCATGCCTTCAGTAGCGCTTTCTAAAGCTTTAGACGGTGTTTTATTCTCAGTCTCGACCAATGAAACCCAGTCGGAGCTTTGCGGTGTATCGGTTATTAGCAAAGGGCAGTCGTTAGTGGTAGCTGCTACAGATCGGTACCGATTATCTGAATATACTGTAGTTACTGGTTCAGATAAGCCAGCTCCTACTATTTCTGTGATTTTTCCAACACGCGCCGTTGCTGAAGTTGTTCGGTTGCTACATGCAAATGAAGGTACTGATGTGGTGTTTGGGGTAGCGGAAAACCAAGCAGTGTTCACAATTGGGAATACTACCGTGTCGACTCGATTGGTGGATGGGCAATTTCCAGAGTATGAAGCTATTATCCCGAAAGACTTTTTGGTTACCATTGAAGCTGGGAAGCAGGAGTGTATAGCAGCTTTGCGTGCAGTGTCCGTATTTTCTAAAGGAGCTGTAGGGGTTTCGTTTCAGTACGATGAAGACGAGCAGAATATCCATTTTGCTGCTCAATCACAAGACGCAGGGGAGGGTGCAGTCGATGTAGAGGCAAAAATTAGTGGGGGTTCGGGAACGGCTTTGTTTAACCCTCGGTATTTGCTCGATGTTTTGCAGTTTTTGACTTCCGGAAGTGTCCGAGTTAAGCTAAATAGCCCTACAAGTGCAGTGGTATTTGAAGATCCGGAGGATAAACAATATCGCTATCTCGTAATGCCAATTAAAACATAACCTATGCAGTAGCAGTATAATTCGGATGGTGATTTAGTTGATACTTTCTTAGTCTTTGTATTTACTATTTCTTCCAACTCTTCTTATTCTTCCCCGTATTTTGCGGGGTCGCCGAAGAGGCGACTATTTCTTCTCTCTTGTCTTTATTTCCTATCTTCAGTTTCAACCTACCACATCTATGAAAGTAAAACAGATTGCCATAAAGAATTTCAGAAATTACCCTGAACTCGAATTAGATATTACAAGTGACCTCGTGGTTCTCTCGGGCCCGAACGCAGTGGGGAAGACCAATCTTCTCGAATCGGTGTATTTTGCATCATTGTTTAAATCGTTCCGAGACGATTCCGAATTTATTTTTATGCGGGATACCTCCACGGCAGAGGTGCGGGTGGTCGTGGAAAAACGGGGCCAGAGTCACACTATAGAGATTTTTCTTGAACAACGAGAGCGGATATATGCGAACTTCAAGCTCGATGGTGTGGTAAAGCGCAGACGTGAAGTACAAGGCTTTTTGAATGTAGTTATTTTTGAACCAGCCGACGTTATGTTGTTTACAGGCTCTCCAGATGGGCGCCGTCGATATTTGAATATGGTTCTGAGTCAAAAAGACCAACAGTACTTGGAAGATGTCGCAAATTACAAGAAAGTGTTAAGTCAAAAAAATAGAGTACTCCAGCAAATCAGAGCTGGTGCAGCAAGTAGAGAAGAGTTGGTAGCGTGGAACGAACAAATCGTTCGTCTGGGTGTGCCTATAATCATGCACCGAAAGCGGTTTATTAGTTTTCTTAACCAGCACATCGCCGAGATTTATAGCTCAATATCTGGGTTTCATCGTCCTGTGGAAGTTGAATACGAAACATTGGCTGGGGCAACAGTCGAAGAGGTGGAAGAATCTTTGCGCAGAGGTTTGCACGAACAAGCGAACAGAGAAATTGCTACCGCTTCGAGTGTTGTTGGCCCACACCGAGATGACTTTAATCTGAAAAGTGATGGTTTGTTCTTGTCCCCATTTTCTTCTCGAGGTGAGTTGCGTAGTCAAATTTTAGCAATGAAAGTGTTAGAACTTGAATACTTGAGCAAAGGGGAAGATAAGCCGATATTATTACTCGACGATGTGCTCTCAGAGCTAGACGACCAACGGCGGACCTTCTTACTGAAGTATTTACAAGGCAAGTTCCAGACGTTTATTACAACGACCCACCCGCTTGAAATGCCCGCACAGCATGTCACGCTGACTCCTTCTACAGAAGAAGTATATAAACAATAAGATTGTAAAATACAAATAGCAAATAACAAATTTCAAACATTTTAAAAGCAGTTACTCGGCATACTGAGTAACTGCTTTTTTGGTTATACCAATTCGTGTTTTCCACCCTCTCTTAGGGTCTCGACTACTTTTCCAACGCTACCGGTGTGGTTCTTGTGGCAGATGAGTAGCGCATCTTCGGTGTCTACCACAATAAGGTCGGAAACTCCGATAAGGGCGACTTGTTTTTCTTTGTTCGTACGAATAAAGTTG